>JACCXW010000241.1 GCA_013696785.1 Geodermatophilaceae bacterium
GTCGTCTCGTTGTCCCCGGTCAACAGCAGCGGCCGAAGCCCGAGCGCTTTCAGCTCGGCGACGGCCTCGGCACTGGTCGGCTTGACCGAGTCGGCGACGCTGAAGACGGCGCGGACCTTGGCGTCCCAGCCGGCGAGGACCACGGTATGGCCGCGGCCCTCCGCTGCGGCCCGGGCCCGTGCAAGCTCGTCCGGAAGCTCGAGGCCCTCGTCGGCCAGCAGACGTGGACGGCCGACGACGACCCGCTGACCGGTGGAGATCGAGGCGGCGACGCCGAGACCGTCGCTGTTGGCGAAGTCCGTGATGGCTTCCAGCTCTCCTGGCTCGCGACGGGCGGCGTCGGCGATCGCGCGGGCGATCGGATGCTCCGATCCGTCCTCGACGCTGCCGGCGAGGCGCAGCGCTTCGCCGCGCTCGGTGCCGGCCACGACGACATCGACCAGGGTCATGCGGCCGGTCGTCACGGTGCCCGTCTTGTCCAGCACGACGGTGTCCACCCGGCGGGTGGACTCCAGCACCTCCGGGCCCTTGATCAGGATTCCGAGCTGGGCACCGCGACCGGTGCCGACCAAGAGCGCGGTTGGTGTTGCCAGGCCGAGCGCGCACGGGCAGGCGATGATCAGTACGGCGACAGCGGCGGTGAACCCGGCGGCCACTCCGCCACCGGTGCCGACCCAGAAGACCAGGGTGGCGACCGCCAATGTGATGACGACCGGCACGAAGATGCCGGAGACCCGGTCGGCCAGGCGTTGCACCTGTGCCTTGCCGTTCTGTGCCTCCGTTACCAGCTTCGCCATCTGAGCAAGCTGGGTGTCCGCACCGACCCGCGAGGCGCGGACGACGAGCCGGCCGCCGGCGTTGACGGTGGCGCCTACCACGGTGTCACCGGGTCCGACCTCGACCGGCACGGACTCGCCGGTGAGCATCGAGGCGTCGATCGCCGAGGCGCCGTCGGTGACCACCCCGTCGGTCGCGATCTTCTCGCCGGGGCGGACGACGAATGTGTCACCGACCTGCAGCTGCGCGACCGGAACCCGCTGCTCGCGACCGTTGTGGAGTACGGCGACGTCCTTGACCCCGAGCTCGAGCAAGGCGCGCAACGCCGCACCGGCGCGGCGCTTGGCTCGGGACTCGAAGTAGCGACCGGCGAGGATGAACGTGGTGACCCCGGCGGCGGCCTCGAGGTAGATGTTCCCCAACCCGTCGACGTGACGGATTGTCAAATCGAACCGATGGACCATGCCAGGTACGCCGGCCGTGCCGAAGACCAGCGCGTACACCGACCAGCCGAGCGCCGCCAAAGTGCCCATCGAGATAAGCGAGTCCATGGTGGCGGCGCCGTGGCGCAGGTTGGACCAGGCCGCCTGGTGGAACGGCCACCCCCCGTACGCGACCACCGGGAGGGCCAGGGTCAGCGAGAACCACTGCCAGTAGGTGAACTGCCATGCCGGCACCATCGCCAGAGCGACCACCGGCACTGTCAGGAGGCCGCTGATCAGCAACCGCCGCCGCAGGGTTCCGCCCCCGTCGTCCTCGACCGGCCCGTCGCGGCCGGCCGTACCTGCGTCGGTCCCAGCCGTGGGACGCTCGGGGAGTCGGGCGGTGTAGCCGGCCTGCTCCACCGCAGCCACCAGGTCCTGCGGCGCCATGGTGTCGGGGTAGGTGACTCGCGCCTTCTCGGTGGCGTAGTTGACCGTGGCACTCACGCCGTCGATCTTGTTCAGCTTCTTCTCGATCCGCATGGCGCAGGAAGCGCACGTCATCCCGGCGATCGGGAGCTCCAGATTCATCAGCGGTCCGACTGCATGGCCAACACGTAGCCGGCGTCTTCCACGGCCGCACGGATCTGTGCTTCGGGCAGCGGGGCGTCGCTGGCCACGCTCACCGAGCCGGTCGCCAGATCGACGGCGACATCGCGGACCCCGGACAGGCTGCTCACCACTTGAGTCACCGCGTTCACGCAGTGGCCGCAGGTCATACCGGTCACGGTGTAGCTGCTCGTGATCACAGAACTGTCCTCTGCACCGGCTTCGGGTGGGTGGGAGTCAGGAGCGGACAAGGCGGGCGATGGCGTCGGACGCTTCCCGGACCTTGCGGTCGGCCCCGGGGCCGCCAGCCTTGGCGGCGTCGACGACGCAGCCAGCCATGTGCTCGTCGAGCAGGCCGAGAGCAACGGACTGCAGCGCCTTCGTCGCCGCGCTGATCTGAGTGAGGATGTCGATGCAGTACTTGTC
>JACCXW010000052.1 GCA_013696785.1 Geodermatophilaceae bacterium
TGACCAGGCCGCCGTCGGTCGCGCGGTTCTGAGCGGGCTGGCCCGGCGGCCGAGCCTGATTGCGGCCGTCCTTGCCGAGGCGGACGGGAGGACGATCTCATCGGGGCGATTGGAGTTCCATCCAGGCACCGACTTCGCCAGCCTCTGGGGCGGCGGGACCGTCGCCGCGTGGCGGGGCCGCGGTGTCTTCCGGTCGCTGGTCGCCTACCGAGCCGCACTCGCCAGGGAGCGCGGATTCCGGTACCTCCAAGTGGACGCCACTCCGGACAGCCGGCCGATCCTGCAGAGGTTGGGCTTCGTCGAAATCGCCACCACGACGGCCTACCAAATTCCGGGTGCACCTGAGTGAACGAGTTGTCGTGGCAGCTCCCACCGTGACGCGGAGAACGGCCGAGCGATCCCTTCGAGCCGTGACTCTCGTGCGGGAGAGCGGCACTATCGTGTGGTGACGACGGCTCATACCAACGACGATGCCGACTTCAAGATTGTCGCGCTGGTCTCTTCCGTTGGTGGCCTCACAGCAACCACTGAAGTCTTGGATCGGTTTCCGGCTGACTACTCCGCGGCGATCCTGGTGCTTCAGCACGCCGAGCCGACCCGGATCAGTGAGCTGCCGGACATTCTGGGCCGGCGAACCGCTGTCTCGGTGCAGGCGGCCGTGGACGGGTCGACACTGCGTCCCGGCCAGGTGCTGGTCTGCCCGTCAGGGTGGCACACGCTGATCTCTGTGGATTTGACCGTCCAGCTCATCGTGTCCGGTGCGTATCCACCGTCGCGCCCGTCGGCGGATTTGCTATTGACCACGCTGGCCATGGCCGCCGGCGCTCGGGTCATCGCAGTCGTCCTTACCGGTGGTGGCATCGACGGACCACGGGCGCCACAGCGGTGCACCGATTCGGGGGATGCGTCATCGCCTCAGATCGGGCGAGCTCGGAGGTGTTCTCCATGCCGGAGGCCACGATCGGCCGTGACAGCGCCATCAACCGCGTCATGCCGCTGAGCGACATCGGTGGCCTGCTGATCGACCTCGTCACAGCTCCCACCATCGAAGCCGGGGAGCCGGCATAGCGGAGTCCCAGATGTGGGCACCGCTTCTGGATCCGAGCCGGCGCCGAGGAGCGGCAGCCGATCAGCGATGTCGTCGTAGCCAGTCGTACCAGCGGTCGAGGTCGTCGCCGCGGGTCACCGACAGGGTCAGGACTTCGATGGCGGGATTGATCTGCCTGGCGTAGCCGATGCAGCGTTCGACGTCGAAGTTCACGTAGGGCAGCAGGTCGAGCTTGTTGAGCAGCAGGACGTCGGCAGCGCGGAACATGTGCGGGTACTTGAGCGGCTTGTCGTCGCCCTCGGTCACGGACATGATCACGACCTTGCTCGCTTCGCCGAGATCGAACAGCGCTGGGCAGACCAGGTTTCCGACGTTCTCGATGAACACCACGGACTGGGCGGGTGGATCGAGGGAGCGCAGACCCTGGGCGAGCATGTCGGCGTCGAGGTGGCAGCCGCTGCCGGTGTTGATCTGAACGACCCGGCAGCCGGTGGCGCGGATCCGCTCGGCGTCCAGCAGCGTTTCTTGGTCGCCCTCGATCACCGACAGCGCCAACTCCGCGGACAGGTCTCGGATCGTGCGCTCCAGCAGGCTGGTCTTGCCCGCACCGGGTGAGCTCATCAGGTTCAAGGCCAGGATGCCGCGGCCCTCGAACCAGCGCCGGTTACGGGCGGCCAGCAGGTCGTTCTTCGCCAGCACATCGAGTTCGAGATCGACCATCCGGGTGCTCGGCTTGTGCGTCACCGCAGCCGCGGCACCAGCCTCGTGTGCGTGGTCGTGCGGATGGTCATGGTCGTGCGGATGATCGTGGCCCACATCCGTGACCACGGGGCCGGTGCCGGAACAGCCGCAGGTACTGCACATGTCAGACCGCCACCTCGACGTACGTGATCCTCCGGCGAGAGCCCTGGGCTGTCACACGGACTCCTGGACCAGTCGGCCACGCACTCAATGCGTGCTGTGCCCGAGTGCTGCGCCTAGCCGGGACAGCGACCAGCCAGCGGCATGGCGCTCGGTGAGCC
>JACCXW010000095.1 GCA_013696785.1 Geodermatophilaceae bacterium
TCGCCGCCGAGGCGGGTGTCTCGCGGCAGTGTCTGAGTAAGTGGCATGCCCGGTGGCGGGCGGCGGGCGAGGCCGGGTTGGCCGACAGGTCCAGCCGCCCGTCGGGCAGCCCGCGCCGGGTGCCGGCGGATTCGGCGGCTGCGCTGTGACCGCAAAGCTCGGCCCGGCCCGGATCTCGTTGTGCAGATCGGTACCGACATCCTGACCGAGGTCGACGGGCCGATGCTGCTCTACGGGCTGCAAGGCCGGCACGGCCAGCCGTTTGATGGTCCTGCCCCGCGCCCGGGCAGAGCGACCCGACCCCTGCCGCGTGCGGCTGGCCTATGGCGACTTTCTGGCTGCGAGCGCGTGTGCCGACCGTGTCCCACGCTCAGGATGTCTGCGGCCGCCGCCAGATGCCGCCGGTGCCTTCCGTGAAGTCGGTGCCACCGGCCCACACCGCGGTGCCGGCCACGGCAATGCCGTCGTACGCCGCGTCCGCTGCCGGCCGCTCCACCGTCCACGTGGCGCCGGCGTCCCCGCTCCTCGCCACTGTGCCGAGACCGCCGACCCAGATGACGCCGTTGCCCGCGGCGACCACGCGCGTCACCGACTGCACGGGTAGGGGCTGCTTCTGCCATGTGCGGCCGCCGTCGGTAGTGCGGAGCAGGTAGCTGTCCAGGCTCGGGCCGGAGACCGCGATCCACCCGGTGCGTTCGTCGACGAAGGACACGTCGAGGTAAGTGGCGCCGGAGCGGTACAGGCCGATCGGGTTCTGCTGCTTCCAGGTCGCGCCGCCATTGGTCGTCTTGAGCAGGGCGCCGTCGTCACCGGCGATCCAGCCGGTGCTCACGGTCGCGAACTGCACAGCGCGGAAGCGTCCGCCGTAGGAAGTCAGCTGGTTCGGCAGGACCGTCCAGGTGGCACCGCTGTCCGTGGAACGGGTGATCTGGGGCCCGACGCAGCAGACGTAGCCGACCGCGACGACGGTCCGGCCGTCGACGGAGTCGATGCCGAACAGATTGGCGGGGTCGCCGGTGGGGCCTTGCTGCTGCCAGGTACGGCCACCGTCGGTGGTGTGGAAGACGAACTGGTCGCCGACCGTCCCGGCGCTGGAGACCACCCAGCCGTTCAGGTTGTCGACGAAGTCGATCGCCCCCAGATACCCGCCGTTGAGGTTCGCCGTGGGCAGGATGACCCGTTGCCAGTGGCGGCCGCCGTCGACGGTACGCAGTACCTCGCCGTCGGTCTGGGCGGCCCAGAGATGGTTGGCGTCGGCAGCGGCGATGTCGCTGGTGAGCGTGCACGACCCGCTGAGCCGTTGCCGCCAAGAGCCTCCGCCGTTGGAGGTGGACAGGATGGTGCCGCAGTTGCCGACCGCCACCCCCCAGCTGGCATCGGCGAAGTCGACCGCGTTCAGGGGGTACCGGTTGGCGATGGCGCTGCCTTGGCCGCCCCGCTGGGTCGCCCAGGTGGCGCCCCCGTCAGTCGTGGCGATGATGTTGGACTCGGCTCCGACGGCCCAGCCGTGCTGGGCATCGACGAAGTGCTCGTCGTTGGCCCATGTACCGGGCGGCACCGTCTGGGTCGTGTAGCTCACGCCGCCGTTGCTGGTGTGCTTCGCGCTGTCGCCGCTGACCGCCCACCCCTCGTCGAAGTTGATGAAGAACGGAGCGCCGGTAGCACCCGGCACTCTCGTCCACGTGGCGCCGCCGTCGGTGGTGCGGAGCACGCCGGCACCGGAAGCCACCCCGTTCAGCGGGTCGAAGAACTGCACCCGGCCGATCACCACAGGCATGCTCTGGCGGGTCCAGCTAGCGCCGCCGTCCACCGTGCGATAGATGAAATCCGCGCCGACGGTGGCGAAACCGCGCTGGGTGTCGGCCATCTCGACGCCGTAGACAGTTCCGGGAGCGCCGCTACCGCGGCGCCAGGTAAGACCGCCGTCGGTGGTGTAGAGGCTGACGTTGCCCATGGCAAGGCCGTGCAGGGAGTCGATGAACCGAACGGCGTTCAGCGGCTCGGTCGTGCCGCCGCGCTGCTCACGCCACGTCGCTCCGCCGTCCTCGGTGTGCACGATCGCGCCGTGCTCACCGACCGCCCACGCCTGCGTGGCCGAGGCCATGTCGACTGCGTTGAGCCGCTGCCCGGTGGGTTGGGGGCTTTGCCGGCTCCAACTCCCCGGCGCGGCCGCCGTGGGCGCCGACGGAGCACCGGTGGCCGCGACGGGAACCGGTACAAGGACCAGGCAGATCGCGGCGATCAGTCCGGCGTTGGTGCGGCCAGCACGCACGGGCACTCCTCAGCTAGGTGCGGCCAGTCTGAGCTTCCGGTCGCGACGCCGCCATTGGCCTTTGGTGCTAGCACACCGGACGCTGGGCGGGTGAGTGGCTCTTGTCTCCGCCGGTGTTGCCGACCGGTCGGCTCAGGCGGGATCGTCGCGACGCTCGGCGTCCGCCGCGGGATCAGTGATGCCGCTGAGCGGCTTCGTACGGCGGGTCACGAGGTGCGCGTCGTCGACCAGTACGGGGGGCGGGTCTTCGATGACTATGCCGAGGCCGGGGAGTTCGCCGAGTCAATCGGCTACCCGACCCTGATGGACCGAGCAGCCGAGGCCGTGGCTGATTTTGCCCGATGGCCTCGTGGCCGCCGGGTTCTCCAACGGCGAAGGCATGGCCGAGTCGGTGGCGACTCGCCGACCGGTCGCTGGCGTCCTCATGCTCTCCGGGGCGCTCAACCTGGCAATGATCGGTGTCGATGCGTGGCCGGCGGGGGTGCCGGCAAAGATCCACCACACCGAAGGTGACCCGAACCGGAACAAGCAGTGGATCGACGCCGCGGTTCGGTAGGTCAAGAGGTCCGGCGGGTCCATCGAGGTGTTCGACTAACCCGGGGTCGGGACATCTGTTCACCGTCGCCTCGCTGAAGGACGAGTACGACCAGGACGCGGCGGACGTGCTGTCGTCCCGGGTGCTGCCCTTCTGCGCCGCCGGGAGACGGGCGGTAGCTGGATCCTTAACTGCCCGTGTAGTTCGATGGTGACCTTATCGCCGAGGGCAACCAAGAACGGCGGGTCGTTCGCGAACCGAACCCAGACGTCTGAGAGTGCTGGTAGCCAAGAGGGAGCAAGCCTTGATTCATGAGAGCATTTCGCCCGGCCGCGGGACGGTGGCCTCGCTCAGCTACTCGCCCGGGCTGTCGAACTTGAAGGAGACC
>JACCXW010000101.1 GCA_013696785.1 Geodermatophilaceae bacterium
TGTCTCCTCTCGGATTCTTCCTGTGGGCCTGCACCTGTCAGTGCCGCTCACTGGAACGTCGAGGCCGAGAGCCCCACTCGGACATCCCGGCTGCGACAGCTCACGACAAGGTGGCCATGCCCTGCACCGGGGACCTGGTGTACGTACCGCGGGAGTCGGTCCATGGCTTCCGGACGACGGAGGCATCGACGCCCGTTTCCTGATCCTGTTCACCCCCGGGATCCCACGGGAGGAGTACTTCGATGGCCTGGCAGCCCGTCGGGCCGCCGGTCTTGAGTTGACCGAGGCGGAGATCGACGAGTTCGCCCGCCGGCACGGTCAGATCAACGTCCGCTGACCGGTCCGATCGGTCGGACCGCAGCACTGCCGCGCATGTGGCTGCACGGAGCCGGCGATGACTTACCAGGCTGCCGGCAGTCATCCTCACGGCACCGCGATCGCCGCGGGAGCCGAGCGTCGGAGGTGCTCATGATCATTGTCGCCGGGTGGCTGAAGGTCGATGCCGAGGACCGCGACCGGTACGTCGCCGAATGTGTCACGGTCGTCGAGCAGGCACGGACGGCGACGGGCTGTCTCGACTTCACCATCGCCGCCGACCCGATCGCGCCGGATCGAGTCAACGTGTACGAGCGGTGGGAGACCGACGCCGACGTGGAACGGTTCCGTGGTTCCGGCCCGGACGCCGAGCAGACCGCCCAGGTCCGCGATGCCGAGGTCAAGCGCTACCGGATCTCGGCCACCGAAGATGCCTAGCCGCCGCCTGGTCAGGTGCCGACGTCGGTGAGACGGTGATCCGATGACCGACGGTGAAACTCGGCACGGGGTGTCGCTGACCAACCTCGACACGTCGCTGTTCGAGGGCGCGGAGGCGACCAAGCGGGACCTGGTGAACTACCTGGACGCGGTCGCGGACCAGATCATCAGAGAGCTCGCCGATCGGCCGCTGTCGGTGGTGCGCGTCCTGCGCGGCCAGAAACCGTTCATGCAGAAGAACGTCCCGAAGTACACACCTGACTGGGTGCAGACCGTGCACGTGTGGGCGGAGGCGTCCAAACGCGAGGTGTCCTACGCGCTGTGCAATGACCGCCGGACCCTGCTCTGGTTCGCCAATCAGCGCTCGGTGGAGTACCACCCGACCCTGGTCCACGCCGACCAACGGGACAGTCCGACGTACTTGGTGCTCGACCTCGACCCGCCCGAGGGCGACGCATTCACCGCCGCGGTGGGGGCAGCGCACCTGATCCGCCGAGCCCTGACCGATGCCGGCCTGGACGGTGCGGCCAAGACCAGCGGGGCGAAGGGCGTGCACGTGTTCGTGCCGCTCGCCGCGGGTACGACAAGCGAGGAGGCCGCTGCGGCGACGCGTGCCATCGCCGCGCGGGCGGAACGCCTCGACCCGGAGCTGGCTACGACGGCGTACATCCGTGACGACCGGGAAGGCAAGGTCTTCCTCGACTCGACCCGCTCCGGCGGCGCTACGGTCGTCGCGGCGTACAGCCCGCGCATCCGGCCCGGCACCCCCGTGTCGTTCCCGGTGGCCTGGGACGACCTCGACCGGGTGGCGCCGACGGACTTCACCGTTCGCTCCGCATTGAAACTGCTCGCCGACGGGGATCCCTGGGCCGACCGGATGCCCGAGCCGCAGCAGCTCGATCGGGCGTTGATCGAGGAGGGACGGGCGATCCCCGTCGCCCGGGTCCAGGCAATGCATGAGGGCAAGCGGCGTGCCCGCGCCCGCCGTGGCTGACACCGGGTCAGCTCCGCCCACATGTCAGTGGATGTGTGTCACCGGTGGCGCGAATCCATTGACGACCCGGTCAGCCATCGGTGATCTCGATCTGCACCGCGCGGAACTGCTCGGGAGTCGCGATCAACACCCGCTGGCGAGGATCGACGACGGACAGCAGCCGACCGCCGACGAGGGGCAGCAACGATGCCAGCCGCGGGTCGGCCAGAGTCAGGTCCACCGCCCGTCGGTCGCCACCGAGGACCACCGCGTCGAGCCTCGCCAGCTCGGGCAGCAGTACCCGGGCCGCGCAGTCCGCCGCGGCGGCGTAAGCCTGCTTGGCCTGATTCTCCCGGCGGCGGGCGAAACGCTGCTGGGACGACCCGCCCGCGGCGGCACGTCCCTGGACGAGCCGGCTGCCCACCTTCGATGAGACCAGGCCGGCGCCGTCGAAGACGCCGGCGGCGTACCCGCCCTTGCGAACGAGCAGCACGCCTACCCGGCGCTCGCGCAGCGCATGCTCGACCAGCCCGCCGAACTCCTGCTCCGGTCTCACCACAAGTGGTGGGAACGGGACAGCGATCACGGCCGTGGCTCCGTTTGCCGCCCGCCCCGTCACAGCGTCCGGTCGGCAGTCCCACGAGGACTCGCCGTTGCGCTCAGCGAAGCGCTCCAACCACCCGGCCAGCCGTTCGGCCGACACCTCGACCCGACGGGTCACGTCCGGCCCAGGTGGTAGCAGGCGATTGCCGCGGCCGTCGCCACATTCAGCGAGTCGACGTCACCGGCCATCGGAATCCGGACCTGTACGTCGGCTGCCGACAACGCTGCCTCGCTCAAACCCGGTCCCTCCGCGCCGACCAGCACTGCCAGCCGCGGATGCGCTGCCGGATCGACGCGCCGCAAGGGCACGGCGCCGGCCCGTGGCGTCAGCGCGAGAATGTCGTACCCGGCGGCCCGAATCATGTTCAGATCGGCGGGCCAGCGGGGCAGCGTCGCGAACGGCATTTTTAGGACGTGGCCCATCGACACCCGCACCGAGCGACGGTACAGCGGGTCCGAGCACCGAAGGCCGAGCAGCACCGCGTCCACGCCCAGGGCGGCGGCGTTGCGGAAGAGCGCGCCGAGGTTCTCGTGATCGTTGACACCCTCGAGGATCAGCAACAGCCGACCTGTCAACAATTCGTCGAGCGACGGCGGACTGCCCCGCTCCGCCACCGCGAGCACCCCCCGGTTGAGATGGAAGCCCACCACCGCGGACATGACCTCCGGTGTGACGACGTACGCAGGTACGTCCACAGTGGACAGATCTTCGCCGAGATCGTCGATGCGCGCCGCAACGCCGAGCAACGCGCGGACCGGGTACGGCGAGGCCAGCAGCCGGCGCACCACGACGACGCCTTCGGCGATCACCGCTCCCCGACCGCCGGGACGATCCGGGCGGCGATCGGCGACCGTCAGGTCCCGGAAGTCATCCAGTCGTGGGTCCGCCGCGTCGTGGACGGTGAGCCGCTCGGCCACGGGTCAGACCCGCAGCGACAGGACGTCGATCTCGCGGGTGACCAGGACCGACGAGGCGAGCCGGCGGTCGTGCGTCACGAGCAGCAGTGTGCCGTCGTAGCTCTCCAGCGCTTGCTCCAGCTGCTCGATCGCCGGCAGGTCCAGATGATTCGTGGGCTCGTCGAGCACGAGGCAGGTGACCCCTCGAGCCTGGAACAGCGCGAGTCCGACCCGGGTCCGCTCCCCCGGAGACAAAGAATCCGCCGGCCGCAGTACGACGCCCGCCCCGATCCGGAACTTCGCCAGCAGCGTTCGCGTCTCCTCCACGCCCGTCCCAGTCAGCGCCCGCACGATGTCGAGCACAGTGGATCTGCCGCGGACGACCGAGCGGGCCTGTTCCATCTCCCCGACGATCACGCCCGGCCCCTGGTACGCCGTACCGGCCACGAGCGGCAGCCGGCCGAGCAACGCCTCTAACAAGGAGGACTTGCCGGAGCCGTTCGGACCCAGGAGGCGAATACGCTCACCGGCATACACCGAGAGGTTCAGTGGGCCGAGCCGGAGATCGCCCCGCTCGACGACGGCGTCCCGCAGCGCGAACACGATGTCGCTTCCGCGCCCGGCCGAGGCGATGTTCAGGCGCAGCTCCCAGGCGTCCCTCGGCTGCTCCACGACCGCAAGGCGCTCCAGGGCGGCGTCGGCTGCCGCGCCTTTGGCCCCGGTCCGCTGCGCGCGCTGCACCTCCCGCCAGCGGATGCTCTTGTCGTTCTCCTTCGCCGGATTCGCCGAACGCGCCGCACCTGCGCGCGCCCACTCCCGCTGCCGATGTGCCCGTTGCACCAGCTCGCTTCGCACGTCGGCGTACTGCGCGTACTCCTCCTCGGCGCGAACCCGGGCGGCGGCGCGTTCGTCCACATAGGACTGCCACCCGCCGGCGTACGAGGAGGACTGCCGGGTGAACTCGTCTATCTCGATGACGCCGGTCACGGTGCGGGCGAGGAATTCGCGGTCGTGGGACACCAGGACGACGCCCGCCCGGGTGGAGGTGACGAGCGTTTCCAACGCGGCCAGCCCGGACAGGTCAAGGTCGTTCGTGGGCTCGTCGAGCAGCAGGATGTCAGGGCGACCGAGCAGGGCGGTGGCCAACCGGAGCCGGGCGGCCTGTCCACCGGACAGCTCCCCGGTACCTCGGGTGGCCAGGTCGACCCGCAACCCCAGCCGGTCGCTGACCTCAGCGGCACGATCAGAAAAATCCGCACCGCCGGCGTTCAACCAGGCCTGCAGCGCCACGTCGTAGGCCTCGGCGGCGACGGCGTCCTCGTCGGCATCGCCGAGAGCGGCGGCCGCGGTCAGCATCGCCTGCTCGCGAACAGCGACGCCGGTGCTGCGCCCGAGATAGTCCGACACCGTCTCGCCCGGCCGGATCGCCAACTCCTGTGGAACGTGGACGACCAGGGCGGATGCCGGGTGCAACCGCACCGACCCCTCATCCGGCGCCAAGTCACCGGCAAGCACGGCCAGCATGGTGGTCTTGCCGACCCCGTTCGGCCCGATCACGGCCAGTCGGGCCCCCGGATGCACCGCCGCCGACACGCCGCTCAGCACCGGAACGGACCCTCTGAGTACGCCGATGTCTCGGGCGATCAGCGCGGCGGACACGGTTGAATTGTCTGTGACCTCGGCCGCTCGGCCAAACCCTATTCAGGGACGCGACAGCCCGGCGGGTGGCAACGATCCGGACACGAGGACTTGGGTTTGCCGCTGGCTCCCTTAGGGTGCCGGGGTGACGTTGCTCGAGCCGTCCCGGCCCGCTACCCGCCGCCGGGCGCCGGCGGGGACGCCACCTCGTCGCCGCAGCGGCGTGCTTCTGCTGCCGCCGTGGACACGGGCGCCGTGGCTGTCCTTCGGTCAGCCCGCCGTCATCCTGGCCGTCGTGGGGGCCGCCGCAATCCTCGCCTGTGCCAGTTCCTCCGCGGCGCTTTTTCTGTCCTCGGCCGCCTCGGAGTCCCTCCGGGTGCAACTCGACGCCGAGTGCCCCGATGCCGCCTACCCCGTGCTGCAGGACATCGGTCCCGGCAGGCAGTTCGGCGGCATCATCACCGAACCGCTCCCGACCGACCCGGTTCCCAACCGTGCCCCGCAGGAGATGACCGAGCAGGGTCTCGCGGCGCCGTACCTGGTGGTGGACTCCGACGGCAGCGTCCCGATGAGCAACGGCGGTGGCAACACGCTGACGCACGTGCTTTACCGGGACGGCGCGCAGGAGCAGATCGCGGTCCTGTCCCGTGTCTCTGGGGAGGGCCTGCTGTTCCCGGCGGGCGCGGCCGAGCGACTCAACCTGACCGCCGGCGGCACCGTGCAGTTCGGCGAAGCCGTCATCCCAGTGGTCGGGATCTACGACGACCTGTTCAACGAGCGCCTGGTCCGGCCGTACTGGTGCTCCTACACCACGCTGTTCCTCAACGAGGCGTCGGTGGACCCGCCACCTCCGGGACTGGTCATCGCGACCACACCCGAGGTGGCCGGGCAGGTCAGCGCCGCCTCTTCCGTCCCCTTCTTCCAGACCTGGGTCTCGCCGATCGAGACCGAGGGCCTCACCCTGTCCGAGGCGCGCCTGATCACCGCACAGCGGGACCGAGCGTTCGACGGTTCCGGGATCGACAATCGGTTCGGACGAAGCGGCGCCACGGGGTTGCTGCCAGAGATGGTTGACCGAACGACGCTGATCACCGAGGGGCTGCGCGGACCGGTCATCCCGATCGCGCTCGGCGGAAGCATCCTGGCCCTGTTGCTCGTCGCGGCGGCCGGAAGCTACTGGGCCGACCGCCGGGTCCGCGAGGTTCGGCTGCTGTCCAGCCGGGGGGTGGGACCGGTCGCGCTGGCCGGCAAAGCCGCTCTGGAGTTGGCGATCCCCGCGATCGTCGGTACGGCGCTGGGCTGGCTGCTCGCCCGGTGGCTGATCAGGTCGCTGGGGCCGAGTCCGGTGGTCGACGCGAGCGCACCGACCCAGGCCGCGGTGACGGCCGGCGTGGGCCTGGTCATCGGGCTAGTCCTGCTGGCGACGGTGGCGGGTCTTCGCGCGCGCGGTTCCACCGAGCGCACGATCGGCGTCAAGCGGTCGTGGGCCAGCCGGATCCCGTGGGAGTTGATCCTGCTCGCCGCGGCGGGGGCGTCCTACCTTCAACTGCGCCGAGGCGACGGCGTCGTCATCGAGCACAGCGTCGCGCAGGTCAATCTGCTGCTGGTGTCCTTCCCACTGCTCTTCCTTGCCGGGGCAGCCGTCCTCGTAGTCCGGCTGCTGTCCGCCACGTTGCCGCGGCTGCGCGGCCGCGCCGGCAGGTGGCGGGCGGCGCCGTACTTCGCGGTGAGTCGGATCGCCGCATCGCGGCTGGTCAGTGCGGGGCTGCTGGCGATGGTCAGCATGCCCATCGGCGTCCTGGTGTACGCCTCGGCGCTGACGGACACGTCGCAGTTCACGCTGGCGGCAAAGGCCGGTGTCGTGGTCGGCAGCGACATCGCCGTGATCTCGGTGGACCGGCCGACGTCCTCGCCGGCCCTCGACGCTGTGGGCACGATCGTCGCCCGATACCCGTACGGCGAGGTCGACGGTCAGGACGTCACGGTCCTGGCGATCAACCCTGAAACGTTCACCGACTTCGCATTCTGGGACGACCGCTTCGCTGAGGTGCCGCTGGAGGAACTCGTGGCGGCGCTGGCCGTCGACGACGGGGCGGACGGCATCAACGCGGTTGCGATGGGAATCTCTGACGAGCATCCTGTCGTCCGGCTCGGACCGGACGACCTGCAGCTGGACGTGGTGGCCGAGGCGGAGACCCTGCCGGGCCGGCGGCAACCAGATCCGATTCTGATGGTGCGAGAAGCAGACCTACCGGAGATCGAGCGTTCGGCCGGACGATTCACCGAGATCTGGTCGACCACCGACGAGGAGACGGTCCGCGCGGCGCTGCCGGCGGAGATCCGGGTGCTGCGCGTGCAGAGCACGGACACCGTCTTCCGGGTGGCGAACTTCTTGTCCGTGACCTGGACGTTCGGCTACCTGCAGGGGTTGGCGGCGTTCGTCGGCGCAGTAGCCATCGGCGGGCTGTTGCTGTACCTGGAAACGCGGCAACGAACCCGCGTCGCGTCCTATGCCCTGGCCCGCCGGATGGGGCTGAGCCCCGGCTCTCACCTGCGCTCGTTGATCATCGAGTTGACGGTGCTGCTCGGGCTGGCGTTCGTCGTCGGCGCCGCGCTGGCCTGGTCCGCGGTTCAGGTGGTGTACCGGATGCTGGAGATCGATCCGACCCGTCCACCCGGGCCGCTGCTCACCGCCCCGACGATCACGGTCATCGCGGCGGCCGTGGCGACCCTGCTCGTGGCCCTTCTCACGGCGGCGTACGCACAGCGCGCGGCAAGCCGCGCCGACATGGCAGAGGTGCTCCGACTTGGCTCCTAGACACGCCGCTCCGGGTGGCGGCTTCGACGACGACTGGTTCGAGACGCCGGGGCCTGGTACCGACCTGTACGAGATGCCGGCGGCGATGTGCCGGGACGTGCGCAAGGTGTACCGGACCGCGGACGAGGAGGTGCTGGCACTCACCGACGTCGACAAGGACTTCCCGGCCGCGCGGGTGACCTCCATCGTCGGTCCGTCGGGATCGGGCAAGTCCTCGCTGTTGCGCATTCTCGCGTGCGTGGACCGACCGACGGATGGCTCGGTTCTCATCGCCGGCAAGGAGGTCGCAGGCCTGGGTCCGCGCGGTCGCCGCGCACTGCGGCGTCGGTCTGTCGCCTATGTGTTTCAGAACCCGATCGACAATCTCGTCGAGTACCTCACCGTCACCGACCAGATGAAGCTCGCGGCGAGGTTGCGTGGGCAGCGGCCCACCGATGCCGAGATGGATCGGTTGCTGACGACCCTGGGTCTGGAGCAGCGGGCGACGCACAAGCCGGTGCAACTGTCCGGTGGAGAGCAGCAGCGGGTCGCGGTGGCCTGCGCGGTGATCGGCCATCCGACGATCGTGGTGGCGGACGAGCCGACCGCGGAACTCGACAGCGCATCGGCCGAACGGGTCCTGCAGGCGGTCCATGATCTCCGGGACGAAGGCGTGGCCTTCATCTTGTCCTCGCATGATCCGGCGGTCGTCGAGGCCTCGGATCATGTGCTGCGGTTGGAGCACGGTCGGGTCGTGGAGTCATGGTGAGCGACGCTTGCGGAGCGAACAAAGGAGCATGGTGAGCGACGCCTCTGTGGTTTCCGGTCATGGGCTGACCAAGACGTACCGACGCAATGCCGAGGCGGTGCACGCGTTGCGCGACGTCGACCTGTCGCTGCATCCGGGCGAGCTGGTCGCGCTGGTGGGGCCGTCCGGATCGGGCAAGTCGACACTGCTGAACGTGCTGTGCGGTTGGGAGCGCGCCGACTCGGGCGCCCTGACCTGGGGTGGCGCCCTGGCCGGTCGGAGGGCCGATGAACTCACCTGGACGGAACTGGCGCTCATCCCGCAGGCGCTCGGACTGCTCGACGACCTGACGATGGGTGAGAATGTCTCGCTTCCGGGGCGGCTGACCGGCCAGAAGGTTCACGGGCGCAAGGCCGCGACCGACCTGATGACGGCCGTGGGCATCGATCACCTGGCCGACCGCTACCCGAAACAGGCCTCGCTGGGTGAGCAGCAGCGTTGCTGCGTGTCCCGCGCTCTTCTGCTGAGCCCGAAGATCGTGCTGGCCGACGAGCCGACGGCACACCAGGACGCGCGCTGGACCGAGATCATCTTCACCGCGTTCCGGCAGTTGGTGCGCGGCGGCTCGGTCTGCCTGATCGCCACCCACAACCCCGAGACGTGGGAGTACGCCGACCGCATCCTGTCGATGCACGACGGCGAGCTACGCGAAGGTGCCCCGGCACCCGTGCACTAGAAGTCGCTGCTGATGACGATCTGGTCCTGGTCGTCGACGATCATGAAGCCGGTCGCGTCATCGCGCAGCACCGAGGTCTGCAGGTTGCACTTGATCGTGTTGGCGCCGGTCCCGACGAACTGCCCGGCCGGAACCCGGTCGCCGTCGGCGCTGACCACCACCGCCCGGTAGGACGAGCCGAGTTCGAGTCCGGTGGCCTCCAGCTTGATCTCGGTGCCCCAGGTGTGGGCGATCAGCCCGGCCGTTGCCGTGACGTCGGCGAGTGAGGACTCGACCTGTACGGCGACGTTCTCAGGCACCGGCGCGTCCGGCGTCCGGTCGATGAACGTGGCGATGCCGAACGCGGCGACGACGATGAGTGCAGCCGCGGCGACCAGCGTCGTGACGGACCGGACCACGCGGTTCCGGCGGCGTCGCCCGGCCTCGGCAGCGACGGCCGACTCGACCCGGCCCTGCAGTGTGCGTGGCGTCGGCGTCGTGGCGAGTGG
>JACCXW010000132.1 GCA_013696785.1 Geodermatophilaceae bacterium
CATCTGCCGAGAGTCGCTTCGCGGCCAGCTCGAAGGAGATCCGGGTCCTGGTGGAGTCCTCGAAGAACAGGTTCACGACCGTGCGCCCGCGCAGGGTGGGCAGCTTCTTGACCTCTCGCCCAGCCAGAGCGGAGTCGATCTGCTCGGCCGTGTCGAGAATCAGGGTGGCGCGCTCCAACGTGCTGCTGCTGGCGACCCTCGGCGCGGACGTGACCCTGGTCGCCCCGCCGACGCTGTTGCCGGTCGGCGTCGAGACCTGGCCGGTCGAGGTCAGTTTCGATCTGGACTCGACGTTGCCGAAAGCCGACGTCGTCATGATGCTGCGGGTGCAGCGCGAGCGGATGGCCGCCTCCTACTTCCCCAGTCCGCGCGAGTACAGCCGCCGGTACGGGCTCGACGCGACCCGGATGGCGATGCTCCCCGACGACGCGATCGTGATGCACCCCGGCCCGATGAACCGCGGGATGGAGATCGCCGCGGAGGTGGCCGACTCGGTCCGCTCGACGATCGTGGAGCAGGTCCGCAACGGGTTGAGCGTGCGGATGGCGGTCTTGTATCTGCTGCTCGGCGGGGCGGAGGTGGCGTGAACACGACCTGGCTGATCAAGGACATCCGCCCGTACGGCGAGGCCGCAATGGACCTGCTGATCCGCGACGGCGTCATCGCGGAGCTGGGCGCGGAGATCTCGGCTGCCGGTGCGGAGCGGATCGACGGTGGGGGCCTGGTCGCCCTGCCCGGTCTCGTGGACCTGCACACGCACCTGCGCGAGCCCGGCCGTGAGGACGCCGAAACGGTCCAGACCGGTGCCCGCGCCGCCGCCCTCGGCGGCTTCACCGCCGTGCACGCCATGGCCAACACCGATCCCGTCGCCGACACCGCGGGTGTCGTGGAGCAGGTCTGGCGGCTGGGCAGGGAGAGCGGTCTCGTCGACGTGGCGCCGGTCGGGGCGGTGACGGTCGGCCTCGGCGGCACGCAGCTGGCCGAACTCGGCGCGATGGCCGACTCCGCCGCGCGCGTCCGGGTCTTCTCCGACGACGGGTTCTGCGTGGCGGACCCGGCGTTGATGCGCCGCGCCCTGGAGTACGTCAAGGCGTTCGGTGGCGTCATCGCGCAGCACGCCGAGGAACCTCGACTGACCGCCGGCGCCCAGATGAACGAGGGCATCCGGTCGGCCCAACTGGGCCTGACCGGCTGGCCGGCCGCGGCCGAGGAGGCGATCATCGCCCGCGACGTGCTGCTGGCTGGGCACGTCGGTTCGCGGCTGCATGTCTGCCACGTGTCCACCGCGGGATCGGTCGAGCTGCTGCGCTGGGCGAAGGCCAAAGGCATCGACGTGACCGCCGAGGTCACCCCGCACCACCTGCTGCTGACCGACGACCTCGCCGCGACGTACGACCCCGTGTACAAGGTCAACCCGCCACTGCGGACCGCCTCCGACGTCCAGGCGCTACGCGAGGGACTGGCCGACGGCACGATCGACGCGGTCGCCACGGACCACGCCCCCCATTCGGTCGAGGACAAGGAATGTGAGTGGGGGGCGGCCCGCCCCGGCATGCTCGGTCTTCAGCAGGCGCTGTCCATCGTGATCATGACGATGGTCGAGTCCAGGTTGCTGGACTGGCGGGCGGTCGCCGACCGCTGCTCGACGCGACCTGCTCGGATCGGCGGGCTGGTCCGGGACGGGCACGGTACGGAACTGGCCGAGGGCGCACCCGCCAACCTCGTGCTCGTCGACCCGGCCGCCCGCTCGGCTGTGGACCCGGCGGAGCTCGCCAGCCGCAGCCGCAACACGCCGTACGCCGGGATGGAACTACCCGGCCGAGTGGTCGCCACCTTCCTGCGGGGCCGCCCCACCGTCCTTGACGGCAAGGCCCAGCGGTGAACGAGCGCAGCGGGTTCCATCGCTGGGCTGACTCGGACAAGGCCCAGCGGTGACTCCAGCTGTCCTGGTCCTCGAGGACGGGCGGACGTTTCAGGGCGAGGCGTACGGCGCGATCGGCGAGACGGTCGGCGAGGCGGTGTTCAGCACCGGGATGACCGGCTACCAGGAGACGCTGACCGACCCGAGTTACCACCAGCAGGTCGTCGTGATGACGGCGCCGCACGTCGGCAACACCGGGCTCAACGACGAGGACGGGGAATCCGACCGGATCTGGGTCGCCGGCTACGTCGTGCGCGACCCGGCCCGCCGCCCGTCGTCGTGGCGGTCCACGCGCAGCCTGGAGGCCGAACTTGCGGCGCAGGACATCGTGGGGATCAGCGGCGTCGACACCCGCGCTCTGACTCGGCACCTCCGCGAGCGGGGCGCAATGAGATCCGGGCTCAGCAGCGTCCGTGGAACTGGTCCCGTGGCCCGCGCTGAGCTGCTCGACCTTGTCCTGGCCGCGCCCCCGATGGCCGGGGCCGACCTCGCCCGGGACGTGTCCACACCGACGCCGTACGTCGTCCCTGCGGTGGGGGAGCGGCGGTTCACGGTCGCCGCACTCGACCTCGGGATCAAAGCCATGACGCCGCGGCGGATGGCAGAGCGCGGGATCGAGGTGCACGTCCTGCCGGCCGTGACTTCGGGACCGGAGTTGCTTGCGAGAAATGCGGACGGAGTCTTCATCTCCAATGGTCCGGGTGACCCGGCTGCGTGCGACTACGCGGTGGACGCCGTCCGAGCTCTGCTCGCGGCGGGAACCCCTGTTTTCGGTATCTGCCTCGGCAACCAGATCCTGGGGCGGGCACTGGGCCTGGGCACGTACAAGCTCGGCTACGGCCACCGTGGCGTCAACCAGCCGGTGCAGGACCGTTTCACCGGCAGGGTGGCTGTCACCGCGCACAACCACGGCTTCGCGGTGGACGCGCCTCTCGACGGGCCGTTCACGACGCCGTACGGCGCGGCCGAGGTCAGCCACGTCTGCCTGAACGACAACGTGGTGGAGGGGCTGCGCTGCCGTGACGTGCCGGCGTTCAGCGTCCAGTACCACCCGGAGGCGGCCGCGGGCCCGCACGACGCCGACTACTTGTTCGACACGTTCTGCGAACTGATGGATCGCTGATGCCGAAGCGGGACGACCTGCGCCACATTCTCGTGATCGGGTCCGGGCCGATCGTGATCGGCCAGGCCTGCGAGTTCGACTACTCAGGCACCCAGGCCTGCCGGGTACTGCGCGAGGAGGGCATCCGGGTGAGCCTGGTGAACTCCAACCCGGCCACGATCATGACCGACCCCGAGATCGCCGACGCGACATACATCGAGCCGCTGACGGCGGAGTGCGTGGAGCAGGTCATCGCCGCCGAGCGTCCGGACGCGGTGCTGGCCACCCTGGGCGGCCAGACCGCGCTCAACATCGCCGTCGCGTTGCACGAGTCGGGTGCGCTGGAGCGCTACGGCGTCGAACTGATCGGCGCGGACATTCGAGCGATCCGCTCCGGTGAGGACCGGCAACTGTTCAAGGACATCGTCAGGTCGGTCGGTGCCGAGACGCCGCGCAGCGCCGTGTGCCGCAGTCTCCCCGAGGCACTGTCCACAGTGGACGATCTCGGCTACCCGGTAGTGGTCCGGCCCTCGTTCACCATGGGCGGCGCCGGTTCCGGTCTCGCGCGGGACGAGGTCCAGCTGCGCCGGATCGTCGCGTCCGGGCTCTCCGCCAGTCCGACCACAGAGGTGCTCATCGAGGAGAGCGTGCTCGGTTGGAAGGAGTACGAACTGGAGTTGATGCGCGACCGCAACGACAACGTCGTCGTCGTCTGCTCGATCGAGAACATCGACGCGATGGGCGTGCACACCGGCGACAGCCTGACAGTCGCGCCGGCGATGACGCTGACGGACCGGGAGTATCAGCGGCTGCGCGATGTCGGCATCGCCGTGCTCCGGGCGGTGGGTGTGGACACCGGCGGCTGCAACATCCAGTTCGCCGTACATCCGGGCACCGGACGCCTCGTCGTGATCGAGATGAATCCGCGGGTCTCCCGGTCGAGCGCCTTGGCGTCGAAGGCTACGGGTTTTCCGATCGCGAAGATCGCGGCCCGGTTGGCGATCGGCTACACGCTGGACGAGATCCGCAACGACATCACCGGCGTGACGCCGGCATCCTTCGAACCCGCCCTGGACTACGTAGTCGTCAAGGCACCGCGGTTCGCCTTCGAGAAGTTTCCCGGCGCGGACACCGAGCTCACCACGACGATGAAGTCCGTGGGCGAGGCGATGGCGATCGGTCGGAACTTCACCGAGGCGCTGCAGAAGGTG
>JACCXW010000133.1 GCA_013696785.1 Geodermatophilaceae bacterium
CGTCACCGCCGGCTGGGTCCGGCCGAAGACCTCCAGGACCGAGGCGGCCTCGGTGGCATCGTTCAAGGGTGTCGACGTCCCGTGTGCGTTGACGTGGGTGACGTCGGCGGCCGTGAGTCCGGCGTCGGCCATCGCGGCGCGCATGCAGGCGATCGCCCCGCGCCCGTCAGGGGCCGGAGCGGTGATGTGGTGTGCGTCGGCCGTCGACGCGGTGCCGGCCACCTCGGCGTAGGCGATCGCGCCTCGCGCCGCCGCGGCGCTCGCCTCCTCCAGCACCATGACGCCGCCCGCCTCGGCCGAGCAGAAGCCGTCACGGTCGACGTCGAAGGGTCGCGAGATGCCGGTGGCCGACAGCGCCTTCATGTTCCGGAAGCCGTTGCTCATCACGCCGGTCTGGCAGGACTCGGAGCCACCGACGAGCACGGCGTCGCACCGACCCGAGGCCACCAGCCGGGCACCGTTGCCGACGGCATGCGTCCCAGATGCGCATGCGGTCACCACGGTCTCCACCGGCCCGCGCCACCCGAAGCGCATGGACACCATGGCCGAAGCGGCATTCGGCATGACGGTAGGGACGACGAGCGGCGAGACGCGGGAGGGTCCCTTCTCGAAGAGGATCTTGGACTGGGTCTCCCAGGCGTATGCCCCACCGATACCCGTGCCCAGGACGATGCCACAGCGCGCCGCGTCGTAAGGGCCATCCTGTGCGTCGAGACCGGCGTCGGCGAGCGCCTGCGCCGCGGCGGCCAGCCCCAGTTGCGCGAAGCGGTCCATCCTGCGCGCCTCGACGTGGGAGATGCCCCACCGAGACGGATCGAAGTCGACCACACGCCGGTCCACGACCGGCTCGGCCGGGCGCCGCAGACCGGCCCAGAAGTCCTCAGCGCCGGTCCCGCAGGGCGCAAGGACGCCCAGGCCGGTGATGACCACGCGACGGCCGTCGCGGGACTCGATCACCGCGAACCGACCTTGGCGAGGACAAGCTGCTCCAGCTGGCCGAACGTCGTCACCTCCGACAACTCGTCGTCGGTGATGTTGATGGCGTACCGCTCCTCCAGGGACATCGACAGCTCGATCCCGGCGAGGGAGTCCAGGCCCAGATCCTCGGCCAGTAGGACACCGGGTGTCAGACGCTCCGCACCGATGCCGAGATGGCGCGCGGCGTCGGCGCGAATCGTCTCCGCGGTGACGTGCTGACTCATCGAATCTCCTCTGTTGGGAATCTCCTCGTGGAGCCCAGCCGATCCTGCCACGGCGAGACATCGGTCACCTGCCACCGGCCGCGCGCAGCAGCGGGTGAGCCGCTGCTCAAAGCCATGCGGTCGGAACCTCCCGGACATGTTGGGCAGCGGCTACATTCACCGGCGTGAGCAGCACCGCAGCCGCCGGGGTCAGTGTCGGCCTCCGCGCCCGACGGGTCTTCGAGGTCGTCGAGTTCGACACCGCGATCGCGGTGGGCAGCGGCTCGGTGCCGGCCCTGGGCACTCCACGGCTGCTGGCCTGGCTGGAGGCGGTGACCGTTGCAGCGATCGAGCCCGCGTTGGCTCCCACCGAGGTGTCCGTGGGCACCCACGTCGACCTCGACCACCTGCAGCCCTCCCCGGTCGGGGCCAGGGTCGCCGTCGAGGCCGTCGTTACCGCCATCGAGGGACTGCGGGTGGACTGCGACGTCGAGGCGACGAACGGGGACGGCACCCTGGTCGGCCGCGCCCGGATCAGCCGCAGGGTGGTCAATCGCGAGCGCTTCCTCGACCGGCTCGGCCCCGGCAATCCCGGCTGACGCCGCGCCGGCGTCGGTAGGCTGAGCCGGGTTCGCTGGCGCCCGTAGCTCAGCGGATAGAGCAGCTGCCTTCTAAGCAGTCGGTCGCAGGTTCGAGTCCTGCCGGGCGCACCGGGGTCTTCGATCGGCCGACCGTATTGTCACGGTCCGCTTGACCGTATTGTCACGGTCCGCTTGACCGCATGGGTCAAGGTCGGCTCTAGTAGCTGGATGCCCGAGCCCGACCCCGCCCGGCCGATGCGCGCGGTCGGACGAGGCGGGCCGATGGACGGCGCGGTTCTCGGCGCCGCCGACCAGGCCGAGTTCGAGGTGGTCATGGCCGACGCCAGCAGACACCGGTACGTGCGCACGGATGTCCTTGCCAGCCGGGGCCCCGAGCCGACTCGCGAGTTCTCCTAGGCCGGCCGGCTCCAGGTCCCGCCGGTGCGTTGACGGTGGTCCTCACCCAGCAGTAGCGTCCGCAGCCACACGGGAAATACCTCCGTCGGCTACGAGCGAGTGTGGAGGCACACCGCAAATCCTGCGGAAACGCAGCCGACAACATGACCCGCCGCGACCGTCCACGTTCGTCAATCCCCGTGTACGGCGGAAATTTGTTCGGCAGCATGCACATCGTTGGGCTGAGCGATCGCTCGGTCATCGACATCCACGAGAGGATGCACTATGGCTTACGACCCCAGAGCGGCCACCGGAATCCCAACAGAACCAGTCGGCTCACTGCCCCGCCCAGCCAAGTTGCAGGAGGCGTACGCCAAGTACGACTCCGGTGACATCGGCAAGGACGAGTTGGAGTCGCTGCAAGACGATGCGGTCAAAGACTCGATCGAGAAATTCGAAGCCACCGGATCGCCGATCATCTCCGACGGCGAGCAGCGCTGGTCGTCGTTCGCGACCTATCCGATCGCCGACACCCTTGCCGGCACCGGTCTCGCGCCGGGCCTGGGCCCGGGCGGGCAGTTCTTCGCCATCTTCGCCGACGGGCACGGCCGGCAGCTGCCGAAGCTCGTCAGCGGCCCGTTCAAATACAACCAGCACGCGGCGGACACCTTGCGCAAGTCGATCGGCTACGCCACCAAGCCGATGAAGCAGGCCGTCATCGCCCCGTCCATGCTGGCGCTGCTGTACCCGTTGAAGGACCCGGTCGAGGGCTATTCCCGCGAGGACTTCGAGGCGGCGCTGGTCGACGAGTGTGAGAAGGACATCCGCGAGGCGTTCGCTGCCGGAGCCGAGCGGGTGTCGGTGGACTTCACCGAAGGCCGCCTCGCTACCCGCGAGGACCCGCGCAACCCCTGGACCGGCGCCGGCCTGCTGCCCCACTTCATCGAGCTGAACAACCGGGTGATGGCCCGGTTCTCCGCCGAGGAGCGCGTCAACATCGGCATCCACACCTGCCCCGGCGGGGACCGGGACTCAGTGCACTCCGCCGACGTCCCCTACAACAACCTGCTGGCCAGCATGTTCGACATCAACGCCGGCTACTTCCTGATCCAGCTCGCCAGCGAGCGGGACAAGGACCCGGTGTTCGAGTCGATCGGCAAGAACCTGCGCTCCGACGCCGAAGGCGTCACGCAGATGGCCTACCTCGGCACCACAGTCACCCAGAGCCCCCGGGTGGAGGCGGCGCAGGAGATCTGCGACCAGCTCGTCCGCGCGGCGAACTTCATCGACAAGCAGCAGATCGGCTCCACCGATGACTGCGGTTTCTCACCGTTCTCCATCGACGAGAAGCCCAACCACGGCTCGCCGGACTACGCCCGAGAGGTGGCCTTCGCGAATATCACCAGCCGGGTCGAGGGCACCCGGATGGCCGCGGAGAAGCTCGGCGTCTCCTGACGGCTCGGTCCAGGGTCCCGGCTCGTCGCGACAGGCTGCGATGAGCCGGGCCCTGCTCGTCCGCCCGGCTCTGGAGGACGAGCGGCCAGCCGTCCTGTCGGCGATCCGAGCGGCCTACGCCGAATTCGAGCCGGCGGTCACCGCGCCGGAATGGGTGCGGATGTCGGGAAACCTAGCCGGGATCGTCGCTCCCGGATCAGCCGGCGTCCTGATCGCCGCGTTCGCCACCCACGCGTCCGGAGCCACCACCGCGGCCGGAACTGCCGCCGGAGCCGGACAAGGCACCGACGCTGCCGGAGTTGCCGGTCCGAAACTGGTCGGGACCGTCACCTACCTGCCACCGGGGCCCCGTGAGTACAACCGGGTGCCGACGGAATGGGCGGTCATCCGCGGGATGGCCGTCGTACCGGCGTGGCGTGGCCATGGAATCGCGCGGGCGCTGCTGACCGACTGCCTCGATCGAGCCCGATCCGACGCGGCGCCGGCCGTCGGGCTGCACACGGCCGCGATCTTCCACGCGGCACGCAGGCTGTACGAGGACGCCGGATTCGTCCAGCAGAGCGAGTTCGATCACCTGGGCCTGCGGTTCTGCATCTATGCGCTGGACCTGCCGACCGCCTCCTGAGCGCGACCGGCTGCGTGATCTCGGCCATCTGCCGGTCCTGGCCGGTCATATCCCGAGCTCATCGAGCGTTCTGCTGTGCCGAGCAGGCGATGGCGTACGACGGCCGCGCCCTCGACCATTGCCCGCAGTTTGGCCCGGGCGACGTGCGGTGCGACGTGCCGGAGCCCGCAGTCCGGGTTGATGATCAGCTTGTCGGCATCGATGACCTCGAGTGCCCGGCTGATCCGCTTCGCCACCCATTCGCTGGACTCCACCGTCTCGCTCTTGACGTCGAGTACACCGAGGCCGAGGGCGCGGTCCCAGCCGAGTTCGGCGATGGCAGGGAGATCCTCGTCGCCCTTGCGGGCGAATTCCAGGATCAGTTGGTCCACATGCGCGTCGAGCACGGAGGGGAACAGGAACGTGTAGTGCCCCTCCCAGGAGGGCCGCGCGTAGCGGTTGCCGTAGCAGACGTGCAGCCCCCACGTGGCCTCGACGCCCTCGGTGACGATGTTTATCGCCTCGACCGCCAGGGCGACCTGCTCGGGATACCCGGCCAGGAACGGCTCGTCGATCTGCAGCAAGGTGGCACCGGCGCTGACGAGGTCACGCGCTTCGGCGTTCAGCGCACGGGCGAGCGCCCGCACCAGTTCGGCCCGGTCTCCGTACGCCTCGTCCCTGATCCGGCGGGACAGCGAGAACGGCCCGGTGAAGGAGAACTTGATCGGCCGGTCGGTGTGCTCCCGGGTGAAGCGGAAGTCCTCGGCGAGCCCGACCGGCTGCTCGGTCAGGGGAGTGGCCAGGACGAGGTCGTGGTAGTCGAAGTAGTAGGACTTGACGGTCGTCACTGCCTTGACGCCAGGCATCCGCGCCAGCAGGTAGTCCACGTCGTTGTCCCGACGCAGCTCACCGTCGGACACGATGTCGATACCGGCCATCTCCTGGTCCTTGATCGCCGCCTTGATCGCGACGTCATGGACGTCGGACAGGTGCGCGGCGCTGAGCTGCTTGCGGTAGAAGTCCGTCTTCAGCCGCTCCAGCCATTCCGGAACGGAGTACGACCCGACCACGGTGGTCGGCAGCAGTATCGGCATGACTAGTCCCTGAGTTGCGCAGTCATGGTCACGATGCTGGTGCCCTTCCGATGCGCGAAGGGCTCGTAGCGTACGTCGATGCCCTTGCGCGAGCCGATGTGCGCCAGCAGCGGCCCGTTGACCCAGTTGACGACGGAGCCGTCATACTTGCCGGGACCGCGAAATCCGGTCCGGCTCTGCTCGACATCGGTGATGAACAGGTCGTGGCAGACCAGCCGTCCGTAGGGATGCAGCAGCGGCAGGGTGTCGACGAAACTTGCCACCGCCCCATTGTTGACGTTGATCCGCAAGTCGCCATGGGCGTCGAGCAGGGGCCGCAGCATCTCCCCGGACAGCGTCGATGTGATCTGGTAGGAATCCAGGCCGGGCATCGGGATGAACCTCTCGGCGCGACGCAGCGCCTGCCAACAGTCGCGCCAGAACGTCACCGCTGCGTCGGCATCGGCGAACTGGGTGGGCATCGCCTCGGCGAGCAGATCGGGCCCGATCTGCAACAGCTTGTGGACCAGCGCGGGCAACGACGACACGTCCACCTTGCGGGTCAGGGCGATCTGCTCGGCGTCTTTCGCGGGCAGGTACGCGCGGGTCTCGACGCAGAACGCCTGTCCGCCGATGTTCACGACCTCGTCGCAGGGGAGGTTGTCGTAGACGTTGGAGACGTAGACGAGGAACACCTTGTAGCGCAGGAAGCCGAGGACCGTCGTCGGGGTCGTCGCGTCGAGCACCAGCGAGCTGACATGGTCTCCGTGCTCGGACACGTTCTTGCGCGCGATGTCCAGCACGTGCGGGGAGTAGTCGCACAGCAGGTAGTGCAGCCGGCGGTAATAGTCGCGGCCGTGCTTGTGGTCCATCACCAGGAATTCGTCGAGCCAGGCCTTGGCTTGGTTGCCGTTGCCCACGCCGAGTTCGACGACGTACAGCTCCTCGGGTAAAGACCGCCGCTCGGACAGATCGTCCCAGATCCGGAAGAGGTCGCTGATCAGCTCGCGGATCGCCGACTCGTTGCGGGCGTCGCTTGCCCCACCGGGCAGCGCCGACTCATAACCCCGACCCGTTGCCCGCTCCCACAGATGTAGGGCCTGCCAGTACAGCCGGTTGAACGACCAGAGGCAGCCCTGGCTCCCGGGCAGCCATTCCTCGAGCCAGACCCGCGCCGGCGTATCCGGGCTGCCGTTCTGCGCCAGCAATTGGCGGGTCAGGTCGGAGACGTCGCACGCCGCCGCCCGCCTGAGGTCGACGGCGACCTCGAGCATCTGACCGGGGGTCCCGGGACCGATCTGGCGGACGTCGACGACGTCGCGGAAGTTCGCCTTGTACTGGATCCAGTCGCAGACGACCCGGACCCGCGACAAGTCGACCGTGCCGTCACGAAGGGTGTCGAGGACAGCGGTGAGAGGTGTCGTCACGTCCAAGGGTGTCTTGCCACGAAGCCGCGCCACGGGTCGGATCTCGACGAGCAAGGCGCGCTCCCAAGGACTGCTGTCTCGAACCGGATCGACCCCGCCGACCGCGTGAGATCGGAGCCAGCCGCGCCCTGATCTGCGCGTACGGCGATGCTATACCGCGCGATGTTGCGCACGACACGAGTCGGTGTGGTGGGAGTGCGGCCTCAGAGGCCGTACGTCTCCAGCAGCCGCAGCCAGATCTCGCTGATCGTCGGGTAGGACGGCACCGCGTGCCACAGCCGTTCCAACGGCACTTCGCCGACGACGGCAACCGTCGCCGAATGCAGCAGCTCCCCGACTCCCGGGCCGACGAAGGTGACCCCTACAAGCACCCTGCGGTCCTCGTCGACCACCATCTTCGCCCGGCCCGCGTATCCGTCCGCGTAGACCGCCGTTCCTGCCAGCGCGGCCATGTCGTACTCGACGGCCCGCACCGCCAAGCCGGCCGAGCGGGCTCCCTCCTCGGTCATGCCGACGGAGGCAACCGCCGGTTCGGTGAACACGACGGCGGGAACTGCTGCGTGGTCGGCGGTGGCAGCCGACGACGACCACGCTTCGCCGGAGACCTGCTCACCGCGCGAACGGGCGAGGATCGCCGTACCGCAGGCCCTGGCCTGGTACTTGCCCATGTGGGTCAGCAGCGCCCGGTGGTTGACGTCGCCGGCGGCGTAGAGCCAGCCGCCCTCGACCGCGGTCACGAGGCAGGTGTCGTCGACGTCGAGCCAGGAACCTGGCTCCAGGCCGACAGTCTCCAGGCCGATATCGGCGGTGCCCGGCCGCCGTCCGGCGGCGACGAGCAGATATTCGGCCGTGATCTCACCGTCGCCGGTGAGCACCGTCGTCGGGCCGTCCCCGTCGCGGCGTACCCCGTCGATGCTGGCACCGATTCGTACGTCGACACCGGATTCGCGCAGCGACGCCGCGACGAAATCACCGGCGAACGGTTCGTGGCGTGACAGCAGTCGCTCGCCCCGCTCCAGCAGCGTGACGTCGGAGCCGAGGGCACGCCACGCCGTCGCGAGTTCACAGCCCACGACCCCCCCGCCGATGATCACCAAGCTGTCCGGGACCTTCTGCGCGCTGGTGGCCTCCCGGGCGGTCCAAGGCCGGGCGTCCGCCACGCCCGGGATCGGAGGCAGGCTGGCCGAACTGCCCGTGCAGACCGCCACGGCGTGCGTGGCGGTCAGGTCCGTGACGGTGCCGTCGGTGCCGCTGACGCGGACCGTGCGCTCACCGGTCAGCCGCCCGATTCCGCGCAGCACGTCGATGGATTTCGACGCGGCCCACTGCACCTGCGAGTCGTCGTTCCAGTCACTGGTGAACTTCGTCCGGCGGGCCAACGTGGCCGCGGCATCGACATCGCCGGTGACCGCCTGGGCCGCACCGTCGACCGCCCTGGCAGCAGCCAGCGTCTCGGGTCCGCGCAGCAGGGCCTTGCTCGGCATGCAGGCCCAGTACGAGCATTCCCCACCGACGAGCTCGGACTCGATGAGGACGGCGCTCAGCCCGCCGTCGACCGCCCGCACTGCGACGTTCTCGCCGGTCGAGCCGGCTCCGATCACGATGACGTCGTACGTCTGCACGAGACCTCCACAACCGCTGGGACCAGTGAGTGCGACTGTAGGGGCGAGCGGGCCTACCGTGGGCCGGGTGTCAGGACGGAAAGATGACGGTAAGTACGAGGCGCCCGGCGAACCCGGCGAGTCGATGACGGCGGTTTCGGCGGAGCAGTACAAGGCCGCCCTCGGCCGGTTCGCCAGCGGCGTCACCGTGCTCACGGTTCGCGACGAACTGGACGACCACGGGATCACCGTCACCGCGTTCGCATCGATCTCGCTCGAGCCGCCGCTGGTGCTGGCGAGCGTCGCGCAGGCGTCGTACCTGCACGAGGTCTTGCTGCGGCAGGACCGCTGGACAGTGTCCGTCCTCGCCGCCGGCCAGCGCTCCATCGCGACCCGCTTCAGCGAGATCGGGCGCCCGAGCGCGCGACTGCTGCTCTCAGACCTGCCGCACCGTCGGGGAGCGCACAGCGGCGCGTTGATCATCGAGGACGGCATGGCCGCCCTGGAGTGCCGGACCGAGCAACGGATCCGCGCCGGCGACCACACCCTGCTCGTCGGTCGTGTGCTGAACGTCGCCTACGTCGCCGACCACGCAGCGCCCCTGCTGCACGTCACCGGCGCGTACACCTCGGTCACTGCACCACCGGCGGCGTCTCGAACGAGCACCGGGGACCCCTGGACCGACTGAGCGGGCGGTCCAAGATGACGTGCGGGCTCCTTCGGTGCCTGCACGCAGCCAGCAGGTCCTATTGCAGGTATCCCTCGACCTCGTCAGCAGGGCGTCGGCGCGCGGCCTCGGGATCGGCGCCGGCCTGCCGTAGCGCGTCTCGCTGCCGGAGTTGATCCCAGAGCTGGTCCAGGCCCACCTCGAGTCCGTCGAGCCGGGTGCGGTCCTCGGGGCTCAACCCGTCCGGGTTCTGCCGGAGGCGGTGCTCCTCCTCGACGAGTGAGGTGATCCGAGCTCTGATCTCGCTGTCATCCATGCGCCGGATCCTAAGCGGCCGGGATCGGTTCGGGCCGGGGGCCGCCAACGGGGCCGATTGTGATCACCGTCCGGGGTGCCTAGCTTGTTTCGCATCGCTGTAAACCTTCCGCCGCCCCCAAGGCTGTACTCGACAGGCCCGTCGCGCGCTGCCCGATCAGGTTGACCCCTGACCGGCCACGCACGACGTCCGACTCGAACGACTTTCCCGCGTTGCACGACCCGAGGAGACGTCATGACGACAGCTTTCCGAGTCCGCCGCCGGCTGTGCGGGCGCACGTGGGCGGTAGGGATCGTCGCCGCGCTAGTTGCCGTGGCGACACTCGCGACCCCGGCGACGGCCCAGCCTGCACGTGGCGGCTCCGCGGCGCAGCCAGCCGGCGACAGCTGGGCCGGCAAGTGG
>JACCXW010000251.1 GCA_013696785.1 Geodermatophilaceae bacterium
TTCATCACCCGCAACGCCCGCGACGTCCGGTTCCTGGACATCTGAGCATTCTTCTGCTGAAAGGCACGCATGACTGAGCCAATCCGGGACCGCATCGAGCCGGTCGACATCCAGTACGAAATGCAACGCAGCTACATCGACTACGCAATGTCGGTCATCGTCGGTCGCGCGCTGCCGGACGTGCGGGACGGCCTCAAGCCGGTCCACCGCAAGATCCTGTACGGGATGTACGACGGGGGCTACCGGCCCGACCGCGGGTATGTGAAGTGTGCCCGCGTGGTCGGTGACGTGATGGGTAACTACCACCCGCACGGTGACACCCCGATCTACGACACGTTGGTGCGGATGGCCCAGCCGTGGTCGCTGCGGTACCCGCTGGTCGACGGCCAGGGCAACTTCGGGTCGCCCGGCAACGACCCGGCAGCCGCGATGAGGTACTGCATCTCCGCGGAAACGCTCGTGCGCCTCGCCGACGGCTCCGAGGTCGCTGTCGTGGACGTTGCGCCCGAGGCTGCACCGAACTCGGACACCGCTGTCGATCTGAAGGTCATCGGCCTGACCGGAGATCCGGTCCGGGCGACCGCGCTGCTGCACTCCGGATCACATCCCACCCTCACGGTTAGGACGCAGTACGGCCAGCTCACCGGAACCGGCAACCACCCGGTGCTGTGCGCCGTCCGGGTGGGGAACGACATCGTCCCGCGCTGGAAGCTGATCTCAGAGTTGCGTCCTGGAGATCTCCTCGCCCGGCTGGACGGCGACGCGGAGTCGGTCGCGAAAAGCGTTCCCGCGGGAACGTTCTTCGACGTACCCGAGCGGCGGCTCCCGACTGACGTCGACGTCGCGCTGCACTCGTGGGCACGGGTGGAGGCGGTCGTCGACGCCGGCGTACAGCCGGTCTATTCGCTCCGGGTCGACACCGACGATCACGCGTTCATCACGAACGGCTTCATCAGTCACAACACCGAATCACGCCTGGCGCCGCTGGCCATGGAGATGTTGCGGGACATCGACAAGGACACCGTCGACTTCAGCCCTAACTACGACGGCAAGAGCCAGGAACCGGACATCCTGCCGAGCCGGATCCCGAACCTACTGGTGAACGGTTCCGAGGGCATCGCGGTCGGGATGGCGACCAAGATTCCGCCGCACAACCTGCGCGAGGTCGCGGCCGGCGTCGAGTGGGCGCTGGACAACCCTGATGCAACGGACGAGGAACTCCTCGAGGCGCTGATCGAGCGGGTCAAAGGCCCGGACTTCCCCACCCATGGTGTGATCGTGGGTCTGGACGGTATCCAGGACGCCTACCGGACCGGCCGCGGATCGATCCGGATGCGCGCCGTCGTCACGGTGGAGGAGGACAGCAAGGGTCGTACGACGCTGGTTGCCACCGAGCTGCCGTATCAGGTGAACCCGGACAACCTGGCCGAGAACATCGCCGCCATGGTCAAGGAGGGGCGGATCGGCGGTATCGCCGACATCTCCGACGAGTCCTCGGATCGGATCGGCCGGCGGCTGGTCATCAGCCTGCGCCGCGACGCGGTGGCCAAGGTGGTGCTGAACAACCTCTACAAGCACACCCAGCTGCAGACCACGTTCGGCGCGAACATGCTGGCGATCGTCGACGGCGTACCGCGCACGTTGCGGCTGGACGAGATCATCAGGCACTACGTGGCGCACCAGATCGACGTGGTGTTCCGGCGTACGAAGTATCTGCTGCGTAAGGCCGAGGAGCGTGCGCACATCCTGCGCGGGTACGCCAAGGCACTCAGTCAGCTGGATGCGGTGATCGCGCTGATCCGGGCAAGTGAGTCCGCGGAAACCGCACGCGGCGGGCTGATGAACCTGCTCGAGATCGACGAACTGCAGGCGACCGCGATCCTGGACATGCAGCTGCGCCGGCTCGCGGCGCTGGAACGGCAGCGGATCATCGACGAGCTGGCCGAGATCGAGAAGGAGATCGCCGAACTTCAGGCGATCCTCGACAGCCAGCCGCGGCAGCGGCAGCTGGTGCGCGACGAGCTCCGGGAGATCGTGGAGCGCCACGGCGACGATCGGTATACCCGCCTGATCCCGGCCGAGGGCGACGTCTCGGTGGAGGACCTCATCGCCGAGGAAGAGGTGGTCGTCACGATCACCCGGACCGGCTACGCCAAGCGGACGAAGTCCGATCTGTACCGGTCGCAGCGGCGCGGCGGGAAGGGTGTTCAGGGCGCGAATCTCAAGGTCGACGACATCGTCGCGCACTTCTTCGTCGGGTCGACCCACAACTGGATCCTGTTCCTGACGAACAAGGGCCGGGTGTACCGGGCGAAGGCGTTCGAGCTGCCGGAGGCGAACCGCAACGCACGCGGCCAGCACGTCGCGAACATCCTGGCGTTCCAGCCGGACGAGCAGATCGCCCAGGTCATCCAGATCAAGGACTACAGCGTGGCGCCGTACCTCGCGCTGTCGACGCGGCGGGGGCTGGTGAAGAAGTCGCGGTTGACCGATTTCGACTCGCCGCGCCAGGGCGGGCTGATCGCGATCAACCTGCGCGAGGACGACGAACTCGTCGGGGCTGCGCTGATCAGTGCCGACGACGATCTGCTGCTGGTGAGCAAGGCCGCGCAGTCGATCAGATTCAAGGCCGACGATGACACGTTGCGGCCGCAGGGCCGGGCGACATCGGGCGTGATCGGCATGCGGTTCGCCTCCGACGACGAGCTGCTCGCGATGGAGGTCGTGCGGGAAGGTCTTGACGTACTGGTGGCGACGGAGCGCGGCTACGCCAAGCGGACCGGCATCGAGTTCTACCCGACGCAGAACCGTGGTGGGCGCGGCGTGCTGACGGCCGATCCCAAGTCGCGCAAGGGCGTGCTCGTGGGGGCGCTGGCGGTGCGGCTCGAGGACGATCTCTATGCGATTACGTCGAACGGCGGGGTCATCCGGACGTCGGTACGCGGGGTTCGGCGTACCAAGGAGCGGGCGACGATGGGCGTCAAGCTGATGAACCTGCCCGACGATGTCACGATCGTGGCGCTGGCCCGCAATGCCGACGAGCCGGAGGAGTAGCGGTCGGCTTCGGCGTACGGCGGGGCGGGTGTGGGATGCTGGGAGGGCTGTTGTCCGCGTGAGCGGTCGGGCTGTGGGTGCCGACTGTGACGGTTCGTGAATCTGTCGAGGGTGTGACGCTTGTGGTGGTAGACGGTCAGGACGCTCTGTGAGCGTCCCCCGGCCCGGCTCGGACACCGACGCGATCAACCGGCCTCGGCACGGGTCGCGGGACAAGGACGAGACGCAGACCATTTCCATCCCCGGTGCCAAGCCGTCGGCATCTCAGTCGCCGTCGGTTTCGGGTTCCGGTTCGCCCGTCACGGTCCCCGTCTCGCCTGGTGCCTCTCCCTCCGGGAACGGGGCTCCGGTGCGTACGGCGCCACCAGCTCCCGCTCGGCCTGCCTCGCCGTCGGCCTCGTCGCCGGCTGTGGCG
>JACCXW010000252.1 GCA_013696785.1 Geodermatophilaceae bacterium
GTGCACGTGTGCGGCGTCGCCGGCAAGAAACACCCGCCCCACGCGGTGGCGGTCGATCTGCCGTTCGTCGCTGTGGAACCGGGACAGCCAGCGGGCGTCGTACATGCCGAAGTCGGTGCCCAGCGCCAGCCTGGTGATCTCGCGGACCTCCTCGAGTTCGACCGGGGCGTCGTCAGGCAGTTGACGGCGGCGGTCCCAGGCGACGACGCGGTACCAGCCGTCGCCGAACGGAACGATGAACGCGAAACCCGCAGCGACAGCGTCGACCAGGAGCACCTCCGGCGGGGCAGTCCGAAGCCGGACGTCGGCGAGCATGACCGACTGCACGGCGGAATGCCCCGGGAAAGCAACGCCGAGGGCGCGCCGGACCGTGCTGTGCACACCGTCGGCACCCACCAGATACGCACATCGACGGGTACTGACCGCGCCGTCCTCGGTCGTGACGTCGACGTCGACCCCGTCGACGTCCTGGCGGACCCCGACCACCGTCGCGCCCCGGATCAACTCCGCGCCGAGCCGCCGCGCGCGCTGCTCCAGCAGGTTCTCGGTGTGGTACTGCGGGGTGATCAACACGAACGGGAAGCGGGTCGGCAGCGATGACAGGTCGATCCGAACCCGGTCGAACAGCCGCAGCGAGTACACCGGGGACCCGGTCGCCACCAGCTCGTCGGCGAGGCCACGGGCGTCCAGCAGTTCGAGCGTCCGAGCATGCACCGCGAACGCGCGAGTCAGGTTCGACTCCGTCGCCCGACGCTCTACGACGGAGCAGGCGACCCCGGCCGCGGCCAGGTCGCCGGCGAGCAACAGACCGGCCGGGCCGGCCCCCGCGATCATCACAGCTGTGTCGACGCTCATCCCCCGGCTCCTCTGCCTCGACATTGCCAACACTTGTTGACGACGGTACCGAGCTGCGCTCATCCGTGTCAACAAGTGTTGGCCTACGATCGTAGGCAGTAGTTGCGCGAAGTGAAATTCGGGGTGTAGTTGGCAATTGGCACCCGGTCTACCGCGAACTCCTGTCTGGCGGGCGGATGTTCTGATTGATGTGGAAGACGTTGTCCGGGTCGTAGCGGCTCTTGACCTGGGCGAGCCGGTCGTAGTTGCCGCGGTAGGCCGTTCTCACCCGGTCCTGCCCCTCATCCATCAAGAAGTTCACGTAGGCGCCACCGGCCGATGTCGGGTGCAGGTCCGTCCAGTAGTCCTGCGCCCACCGCGAGATGACGCCGGCGTTGGCCGGGTTGGGATCCACGCCCACGATGACCCCTGCCCAGCCGCCGTCACGGTAGGCGAAGGCGGTTGCGTCCTCGGCCACTCTGCTCGCGGCGCCGTCGATCGGGTACAGGTGTGCATGGTGGAGTGCCCGGTCGGCAGCTGCTCGCCGTACCGGCAGTGCACGTCGATCGCGGCGTCGGAGATCTCGTTGAAGAAGTCGGCCCGCCAGTACCACTGCAACCCGGCCGGGTACAGCCCGTCGAAGGCGCTCTGCAGCACGGAGAACGGCATGTCGTGCAAGCCGACCAGCAACGGCGAACCGTAAGTCTTGATCGGCTCGAGCACCTTGTCGGCTGTGTCGTGCGACCCGGTGTAGCACCAGACGATGGCGCACGACCTGCGTCCCCAGAGCGCCTCCGGGAACGGCGGGGCGGGCGGGATCGTGATCAAGCCCAGCCAGCCGCTCAGCTCCTCCGGCAGCGACGGCAGCAGCTCGCGGTACCAGCGCATCACCTCGGCCGTGTCGGCGAAGTCGTAGAGCACGGGGCCGCCGATGATGGTGCCGCTGTCACCGATGTCGTGGCAGCGGAACGTGAATGACGTGACGATGCCGAAGTTGCCACCGCCGCCCCGCAACGCCCAGAACAGGTCGGCATGGGAGGTTTCGGTTGCGGTGACGAACGTGCCGTCGGCCAGTACGACGTCGGCGGCGAGCAGGTTGTCGACCGTGAGACCGAAGCGGCGCGACAAGTAGCCGATCCCACCCCCCAGCGTCAGGCCGCTGACACCCGTGGATGCGAGGAAGCCGGACGGGGTGGCCATACCGAACGCACCGGTCGCGTGGTCGACATCGCCCCAAGTGCAACCCGCGTCGGCGCGGACGGTGTGGTTACCGGGATTGACCGTGGTGCTGCGCAGCAGCGAGAGGTCGACGACCAGTGCGTCGTCCCAAACCCCGAGCCCCCCGGCGTTGTGACCACCACCCCGCACGGCGATCTCGAGGTCGTTGGTGCGGCCGAAGGCTACGCAGGCGATCACGTCGGCGACGTCTCGACAGCGGGCGATCGCCGCGGGCCGCTTGTCGATCATGGCGTTGTAGACGGCGCGGGCCTCGTCGTACCCCGGCTGCTCCGGCGTGATCAGGTCGCCGCGCAGTGCGGCGGCAAGCTCCTCGTACGGCGCGGTGCCCCTGGTCCGCTGCTCGGTGGTGGTCACGTTGCTCTCCCTCTGAAATCGCGTCGATTGTGCGAGACGCAATGAAGGTAGAACCCGCAGCGTTCGCGCAGCGTTCGCGCTGCGGAGGCGGATCAGGAGTTCGGGAGCAGGGCCGGAGTCGGGGTGCGAACGCCGCGCCCCTCGAGGTCACGCTCGCAGCGTCGCAGCAGCGCCACACTGCCGTGCGCGCGCGCCATGTCGGCCGCGGATCGCAACCGCGAGGCGGCAGTCGGTGGGTCGTCGTACGCCGCGCGCATCCGCATCACTTCAGGCATCCACCACAGGTCGCGCCGTACCGACGCGCTGACGAGAGCGGCGTCCAGGATGGCTCGGGCGGCCTCGGGCCGGCCGTCGCGGTCGGACAGGTCGGCGAGTAGCGCCAGCCAATACGGCATCCGCGCGAACGAACCCGCCGACTTGAGTGCGTCGATGCCCCGCTGGGCGAGTTCGCTGCCCGACCCGTCCTTTCCCGACCAGCCGGCCAGGATGAGCCCCCACTCGGGGTAGTACGCGAACCCGTACCGGTCGCAGAGCTCGCGCAGCTCTGCCACGGCATCGCCGAGCGCGGGTAGGTCGTGACGCAGCTGGTGGGTGATCCCGCCGTAGGCCAGTGCCACAGCCAGGCTGTACGGGTGGTCGATCGCCCGAGCCAACTCGATGGCACCGCGGCAGTTCGCCAATGCCTCGTCGTCGTGACCCAGCAGCCAATGGGCATGGGCGGCAAAGGCCCTGCCATGCACGTCGGGCCGGGTGCCGACACTCAGCGACGGGGCTCCTCTCGTCAGCCCTGCGGCGAGCTCGAAATGATGCACCGCCTCCGCGGGTCTGCCGAGGGTGACAGCGGAGCCCGCGAAGGCGAAGTGGGCGGCACCGCTCAGCTCGGAATCAGGTTCGACCATGGTCAACGCCCGGGTAGCGGTCTGGTGTCCCTCGGCGATCCGCCCTTGGACGAACCGCGATGTCCACAGCGCGACGAGACCGGTGATCGTCGAGTCCTTGCGCCCGAGCATCTCCGCCAGGGTGATCGAGCGCTCCAGCGCCTGCTGCAGCTCGGGCGAGGAGTAGCCGTATCTGGCGTTGAGCGGTGCCGCCATGCCCTCGAGCACGTCGAACTCCTGCCGATCCCGGTCTCTGCCCTCGGGCAGGGTCAGGACGATCGACAGCGCTTCCTTGTGCAGCCGGATCGCATCGGCATGAGCGAACCGGCCGGCTGCCACGTCGGCCGCCCGCCGGTAGTAGGCCACGGCTCGGTCCGGCCGCCCGCCGCGGGCGTACTGCTCCGCGAGTTGGGCCGTGACCGCGTCCGTGTCGTTCGCGTGCAGCAATTCCAGGCCCTGGGCGACTCGCCGATGCAACAGCCACCGCTTCGGCGGGCTGACATGGGCGTAGGCGGTGTCGCGCAGCAGGTCGTGGGAGAAGTCGTAGCCGTCCGATAGCTCCCGCACGATCCGGTGTCGCCACAACTCGTCGACCGCCTGCACCACGGTGTCGGCATCCTGGTCGCTCGCCTCGGTGAGCAATTCGAGCGAGAAGTTCCGCCCGACCGCCGCTGCGAGGCCCGCAACCTCCCGGGCCGCGGGAGTCACCTGCTCGAAGCGGTTGTGCAGGACCGCCGTCAGGTCGCCTACCGGAAGCGCCGAGTCGCCGAGATCGACCATGGTGCGCGCCACCTCCACGACGTACAGCGGGAATCCGCCGGTGGTGGCCTGGAGCAGGTGGGTGTCGTCCTCGAGAAGGAGTCGTCCGGAGATGGCCTCGGCGAGGCGCGCCGCGTCGGGGGGCTCCAACGGGCTGAGCGAAAGCTCCATGAGCATTCCGGTGGCGCGCATCTTGGCGGTCCACTCACGGAGTTCGTTGCTCTCGTGCTGATGGTCCGTGCGCAACGTCCCTGCCACCATGACCGGGCCGTCGGTCGTCAGGCCCAGGCAAAACGTGAGGAAGGAGAGCGTCTCCTGATCGCACCACTGCAGGTTGTCCAGGACGAGCAGCATCGGGCGGCCGACTCCGATGAGAGCCCGAGCCATGCCCTCGAAGAACCGGTGCCGTTGCCATGCGTCGACCATGGCCCGCGAGCCGTCCCGGGCGTCGTCCTGATCCCGGCCGGAGGGCACCAGCCTCTCGACCTCCGCCCGCCACACCGGGTCCAGGGTCGCCGTCGCCGACTGGACCACGGAATTTCGTAGCCAATCGGCCACCGGCGCCAATGCCAGCCGCCCCGCCGTTCCAAAGCACTGGGTGCTCGCAACCACCGCGCCCTGCAGCCGTGCCACGTCGGCGATCTCGGCGACGAGGCGCGTCTTTCCGACGCCGGCATCGCCGCGCACCAGCGCCAGTGTGGGTCGCCCCGCTGCCGCGGTCCGCCACCAGGACTGGAGCTGCGAGAACTCCCGGGACCGCCCGAAGAGCTTCGCTGCGGCAAGCCCTGAGCGCCCGCCGGGAGGTTCGCTCGTCTGCACTGGTGCAACGGCCGGGGCGGCGCGGGCCAGCAGGACGTGGAGGGTCTGCCGGGTCGAATCGTCCGGGTCGAGGCCGAGCTCCCGCTCCAGGACGGATGCGCAGTGGTGATAGGTGCTTACGGCGCCCGCCCGATCCCCCAGGTCTGCCTGCAGCTGCATCAGGGTCCGGTAGCCGACCTCCTCCAGCGGCTGCAGCTGGATCCGGCGGCGGGCAGCGTCCACCGCCCCGACCAGGTCACCCGTTCGTGCCCGCGTCCGGCAGAGCAGATCGCACACGTCCACGCACTGGCGTTCCAGCTCCGACCTCGCGTCGAGAACCCAGTCGTCGTACAGCCCTGGAAGCAGCGGGCCTTGGTACACGGCCATCGCGGTGCCGGCGTGGGCGAGAACGCCGGGGTTGTCCCGCGCCGCCGCTGCCGCGAGGGCGGCCTCGGCGGCCACCGTAAAAGTGCGGAGGTCGACGCGGCACGTCTCGGCGTCACGCCAGCACAGGTCCCTGGACGTCACGACCAGGGATGGCTCGTCCCCCAGCACATTCCGCAGGTGGTGCAGTTCGCGGCGAAGGTTGGTGAGCGCCTGTGCGTCCGTCGAGTCCGGCCAGAACTGTCCCGCGATGCGTTGCCGCGTCTGGGGTTTCCCCGCGTGCACGACCAAGTAGCCGACGAGCGCCACCGTGCGCGACGACCGCGTCCGGACGGTACCGGTTGCGTCGTCTGTGATGGCCTGCTCCCCCAGGAGCACAACGTGCAGCATCTCGACGCGTCCTCCCTTGGTTCACGCTAGCCCCCACCGTCGCGCTCCTGCCGGCCCACCACAGATAGCTTGAGGAGCAGCACCGATCATCGGCGCGTGGGTCATTGAAGCGGTTTTCCACCCAGGACCAGAAGGCTGGATCACATGACGATCGACGACACTCACGTGAGCCGCCGTGGGCCCCCGGCGGTCGCCGGGGCCGACACGTCCGAATTCTCGGCCGGACCCCGGAACAGCTGGGAGATGGTCGACGAGGGGTGGGGTCGCAGAGCGGCCGACTTCGCGTCCCTGAGCGAGCCGGGTAACTGCCGCGAGTACGTCGCCGTACATCACCGGCTCGGGGTCGGCACGGGTGACCTGCTCGTCGACGTCGCGTGTGGCTCCGGCCTCGCCATCGAGCTCGCCCGTGCGCGCGGTGCCGTGTGCGCGGGTATCGACGCGTCGCAGCGGCTCGTCGCGGTGGCACGAGATAGAAACCCGCACGCCGACATCCGAGTGGGCGACATGGCTGCGCTTCCGTGGGACGACGAAACCTTCGATGTCGCCACCAGCTTCCGGGGCATCTGGGGCACCACACCCGAGGCAGTGGACGAGATACACCGAGTGCTCTTGCCTGGTGGCCGGGTAGGCCTCACGGTGTGGGGGCACATCAAGAAGTCGCCCGGTGCCTGGGCGCTGGCGCCGTTCAGGATGGCCGCGCCGGCGAGAGTGGAAAACCAGGCCGCGATGGTGTCACTCGGTCGGCCCGGGGTGGGCGAGGACCTCCTGGCGCGTCGCGGCTTCGTCGACATCGAACGGGTCGACGTGCCGTTCGTGTGGGAGTTCGCCGATCCGGAAACCTTCGCGCGGACCCTTGCCTCCACGGGACCGGCGTACGAGGCGATCCAGAACGTCGGGGAGGCGGCCTTCAACGAGGCAGCGATTGAGCTGGCCCGCGCGCGTGTTCGCGACGGACTGCCGCTGCGAGCTGAGATCGCAGTGGTCGGCTATCTTGCTCGAAACCGCACCCGGCCCGAACGGCGTCTAGATGAGCGCGATGGGCTTCCTGAGCGCACCTGAAACCACAGCCGAGGTCCAGCGACTGTTCGACGAAGATGTCTACGAGCTCGGTTACGTGGTGAACGCCTCCAGGCTGTGGGCCTACGAACCGAGCCTCCAGGCCGGTCTCTTCGATTTGATCCGCGGGATAGTCAGGGAGCACGGGCTCGACGTCCGCCAGCGAGGCATTCTCGTCGCCGCTTGCGCGTCAACCCTCGGCGATTCGTACTGCTCGCTGGCGTGGGGAAGCAAACTGGCCCGAGGCGGCTGACGCTGAGACGGCCGCTGGGGTACTGCGAGGCGATGACGTCGGACTGACCGACAG
>JACCXW010000166.1 GCA_013696785.1 Geodermatophilaceae bacterium
TGGGGTCGACAGGTTTCTCGACCTGACCGAAGGGGTCGACCTGTTGTTGCCGAACCGAGCCGAGGCGCAATTGCTCACCGGCCGGAGCGACCCGCTCGCGGCGGCCGAGTGGCTTGCACACCGGTACGGCGCTGTCGTTGTCACCTGCGGCTCCGACGGCGCGATCTGGGCGAGCAACGGAGAAAAAGGTCAGGTACCCGCCCAGCCGGCCCGGGTAGTAGACACCACCGGCGCCGGCGACGCGTTCGCGGCCGGGCTGCTGGCGGCCAAGGTGATGTCGCAGCCGCTGCCGGACTGCGTTAGGGCGGGCACCGTTGCCGCCGCCCGGGCGGTCGGCATCGTCGGCGCCCAACCGAGCTAAGCCGTTTGGATGCGGCTCAGCCTTCGATGATCCGGCCGCTGTCCGCGGAGCTGCCGAGGGCCCGGTCCGGATTGGGATGGCCGAAACGGTTGACCCGCTCCGACTTCTTCGGCGGCCGGTCGTTGGCAATGAGCACGGCCATCCAGGGCAGCACGCAGGCGAGCACGACCAGGATGGCCATCAGCCACACGACCGTGTAGAAGATCGCCGCAAGGATCAGACAGACGATCCGCAGCCCCATAGTCAGCGTGTAGCGCTTGCGCCGCGAATTGTGCTCATCGATCCGACTCTGCTGCGCGTCGGTGATGAGGACCGGCCGCGCCGAGTCCCGGCTGCGCGAGTCCACTGGCCCTCCCGACACCGGGGACGACTCCCGGCCACCACCCATGCTGCCACTCGAACCCGCAGTGTGCACCGCGTCCCCTCAGCCCTCTTTGGCGGCTTGCTTTGCCTGCCTCTTGTACTCGCGAACGAGCGACAGTGAATCGGCGTCCACCACGTCCGCGACGGAGCGGTGCGCGTCCGCATCTCCGTACCCGCCGGCCGCCTCACGCCAGCCTTCGGGCTGCACGCCGTACTGCTTGCCCAGCAACGCCAGGAAGATCCTCGCCTTCGCCGCACCGAATCCCGGTAGCGCCTCCAGTCGGCGGACCAGCTCCGCCCCGGTCTCCGCATCGACCCACACGGCCTCTGCGCGCCCGTCGTAGTGCTCGACCAGATGCTTGCAGAGCGCCTGCACTCGCCCCGCCATCGACCCCGGGAAGCGATGAATCGCCGGCCGTTCGCTGAAGAGCTCGGCGACACGCTCGGCCGGCAACTCGGCCAGCTCGCGGGCGTCCAGATCGTGACCGAGCCGTTCGCGTAAGACGTAGGGGCCGACGAAGGCCTTCTCCATCGGGACCTGCTGATCGAGCAGCATCCCGATCAGAAGCGCCAAGGGATCGCTGGACAACAGGTCGTCGGCGGGTTCGGACATCGACAGCCGGAGTGTGGGCATGCCTCCAGGGTGGCATGACGGCGCAGGGGGCCGCGAGGGCAGGATGGGCTCCATGCGTGCCGTCGTACAGCGGGTGTCGGAGGCCTCGGTGACGATCGACGGCCGGCGGTACGCCGGGATCGGAGCGGGCCTGCTCGCCCTCGTGGGCGTCACGCACGACGACGACGAGGCCATAGCGGCGACGTTGGCCAGAAAGCTGCACGAACTGAGGCTCTTCGACGACGGCCGCTCGTCAGTTTCCGATCTCGACCTCGAGATCCTCGTCGTCAGCCAGTTCACCCTGTACGGCGACATCAGCAAGGGACGTCGCCCGTCCTGGCTGGCCGCGGCTCCCGGCGCGGTGGCCGAACCGCTGGTCGACAGCGTCGTCGCTGCGTTGCGCGAGCGCGGCGCGCGCGTACAAACCGGGCGATTCGGTGCCGACATGGCAGTCGCGCTGGTCAACGACGGTCCGGTGACGCTGGTCCTGGACTTGTGAGTCGGGAGCTCACCGAAGTGTGACGCCGCGGCGGCCGGGAACACCGACCCGCGTATTGCGTTGAACTGTAAGGGTGCGACCGGCCCCATCAGCAAACTGCGGGAAGGGGCAGTCGTGACACTGACCCAAGAAACTGACACGAGAACAGCCCGACGCGGCTCCGACGGCACGCGAGTGCCCGGGGCATCGACCGCGACCACCGTCTCCACCGACCTGGTTCGCGTATACCTCAACACGATCGGCAAGACGAAATTGCTGACCGCGGAGCAGGAAGTCGATCTCGCCAAGCGGATCGAAGCAGGCCTGTACGCCGGCCGTCTGCTCGCGGACCCGGCCAACACGTTCACCTCGGCGCGCAAGCGCGACCTCAAGGTGCTCGCGACCGACGGCGCCGCCGCCAAGCAGCACCTGCTCGAGGCCAATCTGCGGCTCGTCGTCTCCGTGGCCAAGCGCTACACCGGTCATGGCATGGCGTTCCTCGACCTCATTCAAGAGGGCAACCTCGGCCTCATCCGTGCGGTGGAGAAGTTCGACTACACCAAGGGCTTCAAGTTCTCGACGTACGCCACCTGGTGGATCCGCCAGGCGATCACTCGGTCGATGGCCGACAGCGGCCGGACGATCCGGCTCCCCGTCCACCTCGCCGAGCAGGTCAACAAGCTGATCCGGACCCGCCGCCGGATGCATCAGGAACTCGGCCGGGAGCCCACCGAAGAGGAGATGGGTCTCGAGCTGGACCTGGAGACCGAACGGGTGGTGGAGCTGCTCAAGCACGCCCGCGACCTGGTCAGCCTGGATCAGACCGTCGGCGCCGAGGAGGAGTCCCGCCTCGGTGACTTCATCGAAGACGCAGATGCTCCGATGGCTGAAGCTGCCGTCGAGTTCGATCTGATGCGGTCGGGTGTCCAGGCGGCACTGTCCACCCTGGACGACCGCGAGCGTGCGGTCGTCCGGCTCCGTTACGGAATGGACGGCGCCAAGCCCAGGACGCTCGAGCAGATCGGCAAGGAGTTCGGCCTGTCGCGGGAGCGGGTCCGCCAGATCGAGCGGGACACGATGGCCAAGCTGCGCGAGCCCGGGCGGACCGGCGGACTGCGCGACTACCTCGACTGACGCGACCGGTCGACAAGGAGTTTCATGGCAGTGCGCTAGTACAGCACCGTGGTCGATTGCCAGGACGTGCGCGCCCAGGCCCTGTGGTGGGCCGAGGCGCTCCTGCTGGGCATGGGGGCGACCCGGGGGTCGACGTCGGCCAGCCGGCCACGGCGTCGTGGGACGTCCTCGCCGACCCGGAGGGCAACGAATTCTGCGTACTGTCCTCGCGCGACGTCTGACGACAGGTCTGCTACCCCGCGCCGCTCCCGGTTGGCGGGAGGCGGTCGGGACGCGAGAGCCGACGGGGTCCGGCGTCGGCGCGTGCGCTGGGCGGCCCGACGGTGACGTCGGCGCCCGCCACCGTCAAACCTCTGGTGCCGAGGATCACCGGCTCCAGCTCGAGGCCGAGGACTTCCGGCAGATCGTCGGCCAACCGGGCGACCCGCAGGATCAGTTGCTCCAAGGCGTCGACATCGACACGGTCCGCGCCCCGGTAGCCGTCCAACAGCGGCCAGGCCCGCACTGCGCGCACCATCTCCGCCGCGTCCACGTCTGACAGTGGCAGCGCCCGGTAAGCCCGGTCGCCCAGCAGCTCCGTGGCCACCCCGGCCACCCCGAACGACACGAGCGCGCCAAAACTCGGATCGTCGACGACGCCGACCGTCGTGGCGACACCGGCCGGTGCCATGGCCTGGACCAGCGCGTCCGCCCCCGTGCCTGCCATCCGGTCGAACGCCGCCGCTACAGCGGCTGCATCCGGCAGGTCGAGCCGGACTCCACCAAGATCGACGCGGTGCCGCAACAGGCGGCGCGTCGACTTGAGCGCGACGGGGTACCCGAGTTCGTCGGCCGCGTCCACCGCCTCGGATCGGCTGCTGACCCGACGCGACGCCAGCGGGACGACGCCGTACGCCGACAACAACGCATTCGTCTCGGCATCGTCGAGAGTACGGCCGGTCGGCGTACCGGCCAGCACTTGCCGCACCAGCGCCCGCCCGGCGTCGGCATCGACGTCGGGTAGCTCAGGGACCGCGCCGGCCGGACGATCACGCCACTCTGCATATGCGGCGGCGAGCGCCAGCGCGTGGACCGCACGCTCGGGTGACGGGTAGGACGGGATCGACCCGCGCTGCACCTCGTCGCCGGAGCGCAGCTGCAGCTGCTCGGGGACCCCTTCGCTGCCGAGGAACGTGGTGACGACCGGCCGATCCCAGTCCGCCGTGACGTCACGCAGCACCTGAGCCACCTCGGCGCCGTTCGTGACCAGCGGCGGAACGAACACGAGCACGAGGGCGTCCACCAGCGGGTCGTCGACGACCGTACGGATGGCGGCGGCGAAATCGGCGGCGGCACCGGTCGACCCGACGTCCACCGGCGGGCCGGCCAAGGCCAGCCCGCTGGTGGCGCAGGCGTCGGCGACAAGCAGGCCGAGGGCGGATGAGTTGCTGACAACGGCAATCCGGCGGCCGCCCGGCAGCGGCTGGTGGGCGAGCAGCGTCGCCACGTCGAGCAGCTGAGCGACGGTGTCAACCCGGATCACCCCGGAGGACTCGAACAGCGCTTGGACGCTCTGCTCGGGCAGGAGCACCGAGTGCGTCGAGAGGCCCGCGACGACACCACCGTGCCGGCCGCTCTTCACGGCGACGACCGGCTTGGTCCGGGCCAGCCCGCGGGCCAGCCGGGCGAACTTGCGTGGGTTTCCGAAACTTTCCAGGTGCAGCAGCACCACCTCGGTTGCGGGGTCGGTGGCCCAGAACTGCAACAGGTCGTTGCCGCTGACGTCGGCGCGGTTGCCGGCCGAAACGAAGGTCGACAACCCCAGCCCGTGTGACAGCGCGCTGTCGAGGATCGCGACGCCGAGCGCGCCGGACTGGCAGAAGAATCCCACCCTCCCCCGGCCGGGGATGCGCGGTGCCAGGCTGGCGTTGAGCCGGACTGCGGGATCGGTGTTGACGATGCCGAGACAGTTCGGGCCGATCACCCGCATCCCCTGCGCCCTGGCCGCCGTGACGAGGTCCGCCGCCGTACGGGCGTCGTCGCCTGTCCCGAATCCCCCGGTCACCACGACGAGTCCGCGGACCTGCTTGGCGCGGCACTGGTCGACCACGTCGACGATCGCCTCCGGCGGCACCGCCAGCACCGCCAGGTCGATGTGGTCGGGCACGTCGAGGACGGTCCGGTACGCCGGGACTCCCGCGACGTGTCTGGCGTCGGGGTTGACCGGGTAGATCGGTCCCTGGAAGCCGTAGTCCAGCAGGTTCCGCAGGACGGCATGCCCGATCTTGGCCGGGTCGTTGCTCGCGCCGACCACGGCCACCGAGGACGGGTTGAGCAGCCGGCCGATCGAACGCGACTCCGAGCGCTGCTCGCGCTCGTAGGCCACGTTGACCGAGGACTCGGTGGGCTCGATCGGAAACTCGAGATGTACGACGCCCTGCTCGTAGGCGCGCTTCGCGGTGTACCCGGCATGCATGAAGATGCGGACCATTGCGCCGTTCTCGGCCAGCACCTCCGCGCTGAAACGGCGGATCCCGCGCTCGCGGGCCGCGGCCGCGAGGTGTTCGAGCAGGATGGAGCCCAGGCCCCGGCCCTGATGCGCATCCTCGACGAGGAAGGCGACCTCGGCCTCGTCGCCAGCCTGGTCGTCATCGTCCAGGCGGTCGTAGCGGCCGACGGCGACGATCTCCCGCCCGAGCACGATGACCAGTGCCACTCGGCTGTGGTAGTCGACGTTGACGAAGCGGTGCAGGTCTCGTTCGGACAGGTGCGGGTGCGGACCGAAGAAGCGGAGGTAGCGGGTCCGCTCCGAGCTGCGCTCGTGCAGCCCATTCAGGGCCTCGGCATCGCTCGGCACGATCGGCCGCAGATGTGCGGTGCCGCCGTCTGAGGCGACGATGTCGGCCTCCCAATGCGGCGGGTACCCCCCGTCCAGCCAGCCTGGCTCAGTCCCTGGGGTCATCCGGGTCCAGCCCGAACAGCGGGAAGCTCGCCCGGCGGGTCGCCTCGATCGCGCGGTCGACCGGTCGCGTGCGCTCGAGTTCCCAGGGCTGCCACTCAAGGTCTGCGCCCTCGCCCATCGTCTTGGGAGGAGCAGCTCGCAGCGCGCGCTCGCGCACGTAGCCCGTCCAGTCCGCCGGGATGGGCGTCTGCGGATCCACCGGGTGCCCGGTCGCCTCGGCCAGCAGGTGGGTCCACGCACGGGGCACGCAGCGCACCAGTCCGTACCCGCCGCCGCCGAGGGCGAGCCAGCGCCCGTCGCAGACCTCGTGCGCCAACGCATGCAGGGCCGCGAACGCTGTGCGCTGCCCGTCGACGGACAGCGCCAGGTTCGCCAGCGGGTCGTCGCGGTGGGTGTCACAGCCGCACTGCGTGACGAGCACCTGCGGCCGGAAGGCTCGCAGGGCGCTCGGCACCACGGCATGGAACGCGCGGAGCCAGTCGCCGTCGGCGGTTCCGGCCGGCAGCGGCAGGTTCACCGCCGTACCGACCGCGTCGTCATCGCCGGTCTCGGCGGGGTAGCCGGTGCCGGGCCAGAGCGTCAGCGGGCTCTCGTGCACGCTGATCGTGAGCACCCGCGGATCGCGGTAGAACGTCGCCTGTACGCCGTCGCCGTGGTGCACGTCGACGTCCACGTACGCGATCCGCTCGGCGCCCTGCGCGAGCAGCCAGGCGATGGCGATCGACGCGTCGTTGTAGACGCAGAAGCCGGACGCCTGGCTGCGCATCGCATGGTGCAGGCCGCCGGCGATGTTGACCGCGTGCTGGCTGTTGCCCTCCCACACCCGCCGGGCCGCGACGACACTGCCGCCGGCTATCAGCGCGGACACCTCGTGCATCCGGGGGAACACGGGGTTGTCCGACGTACCCAGGCCGAAACTGGAGCGCCAGGGCTCATCCGGGGCGCGCCGTACGGCGTCGAGGTAGGCGGCGTCGTGGACCAGGGTCAGCAGGTCGTCGTCGGCGCTGACCGGTGCCAGCATGGTGACGTTCGGACGATCGAGGACGCCAAGGCTTCGCGCCAGGCGCATCGTGAGATCGAGCCGGATCGGATGCAACGGGTGCTGTGGCCCCATGTCATAGCCGAGATACGCCTCGTCCCACACCAGCGCCACGGAGTCACTCACGACCCGGACGCTACTGGCGGCGGTACCATCCGAGCGAGCTGAGGTGGTCACGTGAGTGAGCTGATCGATACGACGGAGATGTATTTGCGCACCGTCTTCGAGCTGGAGGAAGAGGGCGTCGCCCCGTTGCGAGCCCGTATCGCTGAACGTCTGCACCAGAGCGGCCCGACGGTGAGCCAGACCGTGGCCCGGATGGAGCGCGACGGTCTGCTGTCGGTCGAGGGCGACCGGCACCTTCGGCTGAGCGACGTGGGCCGCAAGCTTGCCGTAGCCGTCATGCGCAAGCACCGGCTCGCCGAGCTGCTGCTGATCAACGTCATCGGGCTGGACTGGGAGGACGTGCACATCGAGGCCTGCCGATGGGAGCACGTGATGAGCGAGGCGGTCGAGCGCCGGCTCGTCAAGCTGCTGGACAACCCCCACGAGTGTCCGCACGGCAATCCCATTCCCGGTCTGGAGGAACTCGGTGCCGACCCCGAGCAGGCCGCTGTCCAGGACATCGTGCCGCTCAGCACAGCGGCAACAGCTTCGGGGCGGTCGGTCGTCGTACGGCGGATCTCCGAGCAACTTCAGTCAGACGCGGATCTGATGCGCCTGCTCAAGGATTCGCACGTGCAGCCCGGTGAGCAGCTCATCGCGACGACGAGCGCGTCCGGCGTCCGGATCGACGAGACGGACCTGTCGCGGATGGTCGCCGAGCACGTGTTCGTGACCGTCTCCTAGCGCACGAGCCCGCGTACCGAGTCCACGAACCGCTCGCATTCCTCGTCGGTGTTCCACGGGCCGACGCTCGCCCGCAGCATCGGCGGCGTGCCGGGGATCCACCGCGCGAAAATGCCGTCGGCCTCGAGCCGGGCTACGACCCTCTCCGGCGGCACAGCGGCGGGCAAGGCCACCGCGGCGAACGGCGTCGGGCCACCGGGATCGGCCACGTCGAGACCTGGCACGTCGGCTAGCCGGGTCCGCAGTCGCGCCGCCACATCGGCTGCCTGCGCGCACGCCGCCGCCATGCCGTGGCCGAGGCGCCAGCGCAGCGACGACGTGAGGCCGGCCAGGGCGACGAGGCTGATGGCGCCGACGTCGTACCGCCGTGCCCCCGGCCATGGCTTGTCGCCCCGCGTACCGGGCGTGCGGTCGTTCGTCACGTAGCTGCGCCAGGCCGGCACGAGAGTGTCGACCCGATCCGGTCGCACGTACAGCGCACCGGTTCCGGACGGCCCGCACAGCCACTTCTGCCCCGACACCGTGTAGAAGTCGCAGCCGAGCGCGGTCAGGTCCACCGGGATCGCGCCGGCGCCCTGCGCGCCGTCGGCCAGGACCGGAATGTCGCGCGCGCCGGCAGCGGCCAGTATGCCGGCCAGGTCCAGAACCTCGCCGGTCGACCAGAGGACGTGCGAGCAGGCCACCAGACGGGTGCGCTCGGTCAGCGCGGCGGTCACCGAGTCCACCGCCCGCCCGTCGGTGGTGCCGACCGTGCGCACGACGACGCCGCGGGTCTCGGCGAGATGGGCCAGCGGATCGATCAGCCCAGGATGTTCCACGGACCCCGTGACCACCTCGTCGCCTGCCTGCCAGGGCAGGCCGGCCAGCACCGTGTTGACGCCGTCGGTCGTGGAGTGGGTCAAGGCCAGCTGCTCGGGCCGGCAGCCGAGGGCGGTCGCCAACGCCGCACGGGCATCGGCCTCCAACTCGTGCCAACGCGCCAGTCCGGCGGATCCGATCCGCCCCGACTTGGTGGCCCAGTCCAGGTGCTGCCGCATCGCCTCCCTGGTGACCGACGGCAGCGGGCCGAAGGTGCCGGTGTTCAGATAGAGCCGCGACGTGACCGACGGCAGGTCGGCACGCATCGCCAGCACGGTCGCGTTGCTCAGCATGTGTCCTCCGCCGCGAAGATGACGCCTGGGTTGAGGTGGCCGGCGGGATCCAGGGCGCGCTTCACCGCCCGCATCGCCGCCAGATCCACAGGTGTACGCGACAGACCGACCCAGCGGACCTTTGCCACGCCGACGCCGTGTTCAGCGCTGATGCTGCCACCGTGCTCAGCCACTCGACGCAGGACAATCTCCTCCACGGCACCCGGGTTGGCCGCTCCGACGACATTGACGTGCACGTTGCCCTCCGCGACGTGGCCGAAGAGCATGGTGCGGGCGGCCGGATCCACGGCGCTGACAAGGCCGGGTAGCTCCGCCAGGAACGTCGCAAGGGCGTCAAGGGGTACCGACACATCCAACTTCGTCGGCACTCCGAGGGCATTGATCGCCTCGGCAAGGGCCTCCCGGTAGGCCCACAGCGCCGCGCGCCCGGCGGGGTCCGAGGCGACCGCAACCGCGATTACGTCAGGTGAACCGTCAAGGACCGCCCCCATCGCCTCGACGGGGTCCTCGGCTCCACCAGCCTCGATCAGCAGGTACGCCGGGTGCTCCGCCGGCAGCGGCGCCGGGAGCCGGCGGTGTGCCCGGACGAGTTGCAGTCCGTCGGCGAGGAAGAACTCCGCTGACGTGAGCCCTGGAAGGCCGCTCCGGGCCTGTCCGACGACCCGCGCGAGCGAGTCGACGCCGGGCAGCCCTAGCAGGGCGACCACCTGATGCCGGTCCGGCGAGACCAGCCGCAAACGGACCGCCGTGATCACCCCTAGCGTTCCCTCGCTGCCGGTGAGCAGCCCAGGCAGGTCGTAGCCGACGTTGTCCTTGGCCAGCCCGGACATCCGCCGCAGGACGCCGCCGCCGGCCAGCACCGCCTCCAGCCCAGCCACCTGGCGTCGCATGCTGCCGTGACGCAGTACCTGCTCACCCCCTGCGTTGGTTGCCACCATCCCGCCGATCGTGGCTGATTCGCGGGCGGCGAAGTCAATGCCGACATCCAGCCCGGCAGCCTGCGCGTGCCTCCGGACAGCAGACAGGGTGCTGCCCGCGCCGACGGTGACCTGACCCGACAAGATGTCCACCGGATCCAGATCGGACAGGCGGCGCACGCTGAGCACGATCTCGCCACCCCGCGGAACGGATCCGCCCACGAGCCCCGTATTGCCGCCCTGCGGGATCACCGCCACGCCGAACTCGGCGCAGATCGCGAGCGCCGCCGCGACCTGCTGTGTGTCGGCCGGCCGCACCACGGCGCGGGCACGGCCGCGGAACCGCCCCGTCCAGTCGACCTCGTACGTGGCGCACACGTCCGCCTCGGACAGGACATGCTCCGGTCCGAGGACGCCGACGAGTGCACTCATCAGGGTGTCTATGGGCACACCCCCATCCTGGCGGAGGTCCTATCCGGTCCCGCCTGATCAGTGCCACCGAGGTCTGATCTGCGAGGCGCCTCGATGTACGGGCGATGTTGCCCACCCAATTCTCCAAGATCACACCCGGCACAGGTCCGGGCAACCGCCAAGATCCCGGTCGAGATACCGGTCGAGATCCCGGTCGAGATACCGGTCGAGATCGCGTTCGCCGGGTGCCGATCGGACGAGATACGTTAGCAACGCGAACCATCCAACGGTGAAAGAGACGCGCATGCCTGACGACACCACCGATGCCCGCCGCGATCCCTCCGGCGATCCCGCCGGTGACCCATTCGGCGATCTTGCCCGCTTTACCGCGATGCCACGGCTGGCCGGGTTGGCGCTGTCGGTTGATGGTTCCCGACTCGTCACGTCGGTAGCGGAGCTGAACGCGGACAAGACGAAATGGGTCACCGCGCTGTGGTCGGTCGATCCCGACGGTGCAGCGCCCGCGCGGCGGCTGACCCGGAGCGCGCCGGGCGAATCGAACCCGGTCTTCGCACCGAACGGTGACGTGCTGTTCACCTCCGCCCGGCCCGATCCGGATCTCGGCAAGGGCTCCGGCGACAATGCGGACGATCCGAAGCCGTTCCTGTGGGCGCTGCCCGCAGACGGCGGTGAGGCCAGACTGCTCACCACCCATCCGGGTGGCATCAGCAGCGTGACGGTCGCGCCGGACGCCGGCACCGTCGTGTTCGCAGCATCGTCGATGCCTGGGGCGGAGACGGCCGAGGCCGACGGGAAACTGGCCAAGGCGCGCAAGGATGCCGGAGTCACCGCGATCTTGTTCGAGGACTACCCCATCCGGCACTGGGACCACGACCTCGGCCCCGCCCATGACCGTGTATTCGCAGCGGGTCCGCTCACCTCGGACGCCCAACCTGCTGGTCGATTGGATGCCGCCCGCGACATCACGCCGGAGACTCCGGCAACGCAGGACATCGAGGATTTCGCGCTCAGCCGCGACGGCCGCTGGCTGGCCGTCAGCATCGACGTCCCCGAAGCCGATGCCGCCCGTCGGCGACGCATCGACCTCGTCGATGTGGAGACCGGTGATCGGCGCACGGTCGCCGACGACGAGGGGTACGACTACGGCGACATGGCATTCTCCCCCGACGGCAGCCTGCTGGCCTGCATCCGCGGCCAGCACAGCAGCTGGGACGAGCCCGGCGACCAGACGCTGTGGGTCATCGATCTGGGCGGCGGCGAGGGACGTGATCTGACGCCGGACTTCCCGAATTGGCCGGCCCATCCGGCGTGGTCCGCCGACGGTGGCGCGCTGTTCTACGTTTCTGACGAGGCCGGGCACCGCCCGGTCTTCCGCGTGGAACTCGACGGTGGGGCGGTCCGCCGCCTCACCGATCGCGGGAGCTTCAGCGACCTGCAGGTGCACCCTGACGGGCAGCGGCTGTTCGCGCTGCGGACGACCGTCGATGCCCCCACGCACCCGGTCCGGCTGCAGGCCGGCCAGCAGCCTTTGGTGCTCCCGAACCCGGGCCAGCTGGGCGACCCCCCGGGCACGCTGACCGAGATCAGCACGGTCGTCGCCGACGGTTCCCGCGTGCGGTCCTGGCTGGTTCTGCCACGCGGCGCATCGGGCGAGCATCCGGCCCCGCTGCTGTTGTGGATCCACGGTGGGCCGCTGATGAGCTGGAACGCATGGTCGTGGCGCTGGAACCCGTGGCTGATGGCCGCCCGTGGGTACGCCGTACTGCTGCCCGACCCGGCCTTGTCCGCCGGCTACGGGCAGGACTTCGTCCGCCGCGGCTGGGGCAGCTGGGGCGGCGCACCTTTCACCGACCTGATGGAGATCACCGACGCGGCGATCGCCCGGGATGACATCGACGAGACGCGTACCGCGGCGATGGGCGGTTCCTTCGGCGGCTACATGGCCAACTGGGTGGCCGGTCACACCGATCGATTCCGCGCCATCGTGACGCACGCGAGCCTCTGGCAGTTGGATCAGTTCTCGGGGACGACGGACGCGGCGTACTACTGGGCCCGCGAGTTCGGCGATCCGCTGCATCAGCGACAGCGCTACGAGGACAACAGCCCGCATCACGCGGTCGCGGACATCACGACGCCGATGCTGGTCATCCACGGGGACAAGGACTACCGGGTGCCGATCGGTGAAGGTCTGCGGCTCTGGTACGACCTGCGCCGGCACGGCGTCGAGTCCAAGTTCCTCTACTTTCCCGACGAGAATCACTGGATACTCACGCCTGGCAACGCGCGGGTCTGGTACGAGACGGTGTTCGCCTTCCTCGCCGAGCATGTCTTGGACGGGAAGTGGGGCAGACCGGATTTGCTCTGAATTCCCCCTCTCTGCCCGGCTCCTCCATGGCGGGGGGAGACCGTTCCGGGCAGTGGGAACGATCGCCGAGGGTTCGCCGTTGACCTCCCTGCCGGCCCGGACTTGGCCCCCGGACCCAACTCAGTCGCTACGAGCGACAACTCGCCGTGAGGCGACCAACCGGGTCGGCACCCCCCTTCCGGCTACGGCCGGCCGCTCCCCTACCGAGCGCGGCCGGCCGCGCTTTCTGCGCCGGTGCTGACTCGGGCGCCGGCATTCAGGCGGCCCTGCCGTTGCGGGTGAGCGCGGCTCTGAGCGCCTTCGGCGGCACGCCGCGGTCAAGGCCTTCGACCAGGAGCAGCGCGAACGAATAGGCGGGGTCGCTGGCCAGCGCCCGGTCCAGCGCGATCCGGGCATAGGCGCCGTTGCCGCGCAGGTAGGCGTGCACCGCGAGCAACGTCGCCGCAGGCGCGTCGTACGGCGATGTCGCCTTGCGGACGAGCTCGACCCACACAGCCTCCGCCGCGTGCTCGAGGTCGGTCCCTGCCCAGGTGAGGGCACTGTCGCGCACCAGGACGTCAGAGAGCCCGAGGGCCAACCGGGCGACTTCGGCCGCCGACAGCTCGGCAGCGGACTCCGCGCGGGCCTGGACCGCTGCCATCAGCAGCGCCCGGCTCTCGGCGCCGACGACGTCACGGCCACGTCCGGGCAGCTCGCTCATGAACTGCCGACGCACCCGTTCGAAGGTCTGATCCAGCGCCGCCCGGGCGAGCGGGCCGACCGGCTCCAGCGCGCGTTCGAGATCTTCCCGTGAGCCATGGACCACGTCCCCCAGGAAGGCCGCGGCCGCCGCCAGCTCCGACACCTGACCCGCGTCGACCGGCGTACCCCCCGGCGGGCAGCACTGCGGCGCCCGGCAGCGGTAGGACCGCCAGCGCCCGGACCGGACCCAGAGCGCGTCCCTGACCTCGATCCCCATCTCCCCTGTCGCTTCTTCCAGCGCCGTCACCAGATCAGGCCGCGGCGGTTCCCCGGTCTCCTCCGTGAAAATGACGAGAAAGACGCCGCCGGCTTCGGCATGCCGCAGATGGGTCGCGAGCAGCTGCGCCAGCGGATGCGAGCAGTCCGCCGGCGGCAGGTCCACCCGGACGGTCAGGCAGACCCGCGGCGCCTCCGATCCGAGTCCGACGGCAACCAGAGACTCAGAGGGATGGAAGCCGACCAGATAGGGAATCGCGGCGACTATCTGTGCCGGGCTGCGCAGACGGATCGCCGGTGCGTCTTTCGCGCGGGAGGCCGATCTCCGGGACATGGGCCGAGCCTCGCCGGAGGAAGCGGACCGGTACAGCGCCGTCCCGGCCCTGTGGATACCGCGATTCGCCTGTGGACCAAGAACGGGACCCGATTGACGCAGCGGCTCCTTGGATGCCTGAGACGACGACGTCGGCCCGCGGTCGAGGTTCTGTCAGACTGCCCGCTGTACAGCCACTCGAGGTTCGGAGGACCGATGGCAGGCACAGCACGGGATGCCGGGGACACCGCGCGCAGGGCCGCGGACAGCAAGCCACTCGAACTGCTCGCCCGGGTCGGACTGGTGGCGTACGGCGTCGTACACCTGCTCGTCGGGTGGATCGCCCTGCAGGTGGCTTGGGGTGGCAGCGGCGAGAACGCCGACCAGTCCGGCGCGCTGCAGGCGGTCGCCGAACAGTCCTTCGGACCGGCGCTGCTCTGGCTGATCGCCATCGGCCTCGTCGCGCTCGCGATTTGGCAGGCCAGCGAGGCCATCTGGGGCTTCCAGGGCGGCGACGCGAAGAAGCGTCTGCGCCGCCGTGGCACCGCCGGCGCGAAGGCCGTGATCTATCTGGTCCTGGCCATCAGCGCTGCCCGATTCGCGATGGGCTCGGGCAAATCCAGTTCGCAGTCGCAGCAGAGCGCCACATCGGGTGTCCTCGGTCTGCCGTTCGGCCAGGCCCTCGTCGCCCTCGTTGCGCTCGTCGTCATCGCTGCGGGCGTCGCGCACGTGCGCAAGGCGTTCACGAAGAAGTTCCTCAAGGAGATCGACACCTCGTCGATGTCCGACAAGGCACGGCAGACGATCACCCGCCTCGGCCAGGTCGGATACGCGGCCAAGGGCGTCGCGCTGACCGTCGTCGGCCTGCTGCTCGGGTACGCCGCGGTCACGTTCGACCCCGACAAGGCCCGTGGATTGGACGGGGCGATGCGCACGATCGTCGCCCAGCCGTTCGGGCAGATCCTGCTCACCGCCGTCGCGCTCGGTTTTGTCGCATTCGGGCTCTTCGCCTTCGCCCAGTCCCGATACAAGCCGCTGTAGTCGGCACCGATCCTGGCCCCGGCGCGCGGAGCCTCGACGACGGCGGAGGCGGCACGAATTTCACCGATTCGGAGCCAACGGCCACTCAGTGTGGTGTCGCTGAACTAGCCTGAATCGTTTGCTGTCCACATCCACGGGGGTCTCGTTGTCCGCACGTCGCGTCTTGCTCGTCTCGCTGGCTATGGCGCTCTCCTTGGCCGGATGCTCGACCGAGATCGCGGGCGACGGCTCCCTCGCCCGCACGGTGACGACCGAGACGCCCCCGGGCGCCGAAGCCGGTCCTGATGAGCAGACGTCGACCACCCTGCCGGCGTTCGCCGCCGGCCTCCTTCCGGCCACCGCCTTCGGTCCGGACGCCGTCGCCGAACCCCTTCTCGCCGCGGACCGCGACAACGGCGACCCGCGGCAGCTGCCAGACGGGGCGGTCTGGTCCGACCCGGAATGTGCCACGTCCTCCGAGTCATCGGCACCGGAACCTGACAGCTACGCGGGGCAGAGCGTCATCGTCGGCAGCAGCCTCTTCATCCAGTCCGTCCAGTCGCCGTTCGAGGGCACCCCGCAGGACCCCCGCACGTACGCCGACGGCCGCGGACCGTGTCAGTCCGGGACGCTCACTCTTGCTGACGGGAGCACGGTGACCCTCACCTTCACGACGCTGGGAGTGGGTGAGCTGGGCGACCTCCGCGGCGGCAGACGAATTGACAGCGCCGGGGTCACCGCCAACGGGCTGTCCTACACCTCGGCGGTTCTGACCGCAGACGTGGTCGATGGTGAGCGAGTGTGCAGTCTCGGCATGTTCAGCCTCGTGCCGAACGAGCCCGTGGACGAGAACGCGTTCCGCGAGCTGGTCGCTGCCGCGTTCCAGTACCAGCACGACGCACTTGGCTGAGCCGCCCCCGTCGCTCGCCGCGTGGAGCGGGTCGCTCACCGACAGGACGCCCGCCGCCGCGTGCGCGGGCATGTGCTGGGCACTACGGTCAGACAAGCCTTTCATCACCGGCAACGACGGAGGACGGATGAGCCGCGAGCGAGCGAGGAACGAGCGAGGAGCGGAGCACGCAGGGCACGAGGCCGACCAGAGTTGAGCGGCGTCGAGGTCACCGGACCGATGCATGACCGGTACGACGAGATCCTGTCGTCCCCGGTTCTGGAGTTGCTCGGCACCCTGCACCGGGAGTTCGACCCGCAGCGGCGTGAGCTGCTCGCTCGGCGCAAACAACGCGACGAAGAGCTGGCCGCGGGCGGCACCCTCGACTTCCTCGACGACACGCGGGACATCCGCGAGGACGCCTCCTGGCGGGTGGCCGACCCAGCCGCCGGCCTCGTCGACCGGCGGGTGGAGATCACCGGGCCTACCGACGCGAAGATGACGATCAACGCGCTCAATTCCGGAGCCAAGGTCTGGCTGGCCGACCAGGAGGACGCGAACAGCCCGCTCTGGGAGAACGTCGTCGGGGGGCAACTGAACCTCCGCGACGCGATCACTCGAACGATCGACTTCAGCAGTGCCGACGGGAAGAGCTACGCGCTCAAGGACGACGCCGAGCTGGCGACAATCGTCGTACGACCGCGCGGCTGGCATCTGCCGGAGAAACACATTCTCGTCGACGGTGAGCCGATGTCCGGGAGCCTCGTCGACTTCGCGCTCTACCTGATCCACTGTGGACAGTTGCAGGTCGACCGCGGCGCCGGACCGTACTACTACCTGCCGAAACTGGAGAGCCACCTCGAGGCACGGCTGTGGAACGACGTCTTCGTCCGCGCGCAGGAGCTCGTCGGCATTCCGGCCGGCACGATCCGGGCGACCGTCCTGATCGAGACGTACCCCGCGGCCTTCGAGATGGAGGAGATCCTCTACGAGCTGCGTGACCATTCGGCCGGACTCAACGCCGGCCGCTGGGACTACATGTTCAGCGTCATCAAGTGCTTTCGCACCCGCGGCAGGGAGTTCCTGCTCCCGGATCGAAATTCCGTCACGATGACGGTGCCGTTCATGCGCGCATACACCGAACTGCTCGTCCGCACCTGCCACAAACGGGGCGCGCACGCGATCGGCGGGATGGCTGCGTTCATTCCGAGCCGGCGGGACACCGAGGCCAACGCGACGGCCCTGTCGAAGGTTCGTGACGACAAGACGCGGGAGGCCAACGACGGCTTCGACGGCTCGTGGGTCGCCCACCCCGACCTCGTCCCGGTCTGCCGGGAGGTCTTCGACCAGGTGCTCGGTGACCGTCCCAACCAGCGGGACAAACAACGTGCTGACGTGTCTGTGTCCGCCGCTCAACTCCTCGACGTGGCTGCCACCCCCGGCGACGTTACGGAAACCGGGCTACGCAACAACATCAGCGTCGGCATCCAGTACCTCGAATCCTGGCTGCGGGGCTCTGGCGCGGTTGGCATCAACAACATGATGGAGGACGCCGCCACCGCAGAGATCTCGCGGAGCCAGGTCTGGCAGTGGCTCTACAACGAGGTCGAACTCGCCGACGGACCGCGCGTGACACGCGAGCTCGTCGAGCGGCTCATCGACGAGGAGATGGACGCCATCCGGACCGCCCGCGGCGAAGCTTTCCGCGACGGGCGCTGGGATGAGGCGAGGTCGACGTTCACCGACATGGCGCTGTCCGAGGACTATGCCGACTTCCTGACCCTTCCGGCGTACGCCCGGATGCCGTGAGGTGACGGACATGAGCAGCACGCACGGCACCACGAAGACCGCCGGAGCGGTCGTCGGCCCCAGCGCGCCGGAGCGGTCCGGACCCACCGGCGACAGTCCACAGGTCCGGGCGGTACGCCGACGAGTTCAAGAACTGCTGCCGGCCAAGACGGTCATCACCGACCACGCCCGGCTGCGCACCTACGAGTGCGACGGCCTCGCGCACTACCGGGTCACTCCTGCCCTGGCCGTTCTCGCCGATTCGGTCGATGACGTGGCCACCACGGTCCGGATCTGCGCCGAGGAACGAGTTCCCTTCGTCGCCCGCGGATCGGGCACCGGGCTGTCCGGTGGGGCGCTCCCCCGTGCCGACGGCGTACTGATCGTCATGTCGCGGATGCGAGCGATTCGTGAGGTGTCAGCGGAGGATCAGCGGGCAGTCGTGGAGCCTGGCGTCATCAACCTGGACGTGACGAAGGCGGCCGCGGCGCACGGCTACTACTACGCGCCGGACCCGTCCAGTCAACAGATCTGCTCGATCGGCGGGAACGTCGCGGAGAACTCCGGCGGCGCGCATTGCCTCAAGTACGGCTTCACGTCCAACCACGTGACTGGTGCGGAGTTCGTCGCTCCGGACGGATCGGTTGTCGAACTCGGTGGCCGGGCACTTGACGCGCCGGGCTACGACCTGCTGGGGACGGTGATCGGCTCGGAAGGAACGCTGGGCATCGCCACGGCGGTCACCGTCCGGCTGACCCGCACCCCCGAGCATGTCGTGACCGTGCTCGCCGGCTTCCCGTCCACCGACGACGCCGGTGCCGCGACCTCGGCCATCATCGGCGCCGGAATCGTGCCGGCGGCGATCGAGATGATGGACGCGCTCGCGATCGAAGCGGCCGAAGCGGCCGTGCATTGCAACTACCCGGAGGGGGCCGGCGCCGTCCTCGTCGTCGAACTGGACGGCCCGGAGGTGGAGGTGCGCCAGGAGTTCGACCAGGTGGAGCGACTCTGCCGCGACAACGGCGCCTTTGCGTTCCGCGTCGCCAACGACGACGTCGAACGCGCGTTGATCTGGCGTGGGCGCAAGTCCGCGTTCGCCGCGGTCGGCCGGATCAGCCCCGACTACATCGTTCAGGACGGCGTCATCCCCCGTACGTCGTTGCCGAAGGTGCTGCGGGCCATCGCCGAACTTTCCGCATCCTCGGCCGTCCGCGTCGCGAACGTGTTCCACGCCGGCGACGGGAACCTGCACCCGCTCGTGCTCTTCGACGATTCGGAGGAGGGGCAGGGCGAGGCAGCGGAGGAGATCAGCGGCAAGATTCTGGACCTGTGCATCGAGGCGGGTGGGTCGATCACCGGAGAGCACGGCGTCGGCATGGACAAGTCGGCCTACATGCCAAGGATGTTCTCCGACGCCGACCTCGACACGATGCAGATGGTGCGCTGCGCCTTCGATCCGAACAACATCTCCAATCCCGGCAAGATCTTTCCGACGCCTCGACTGTGCGGTGAGGTCCCCGGCCGGCACAAGGGCGAGCACCCGCTGGCGAAGTCCGGCATCGCGGAGATCTTCTGATGAGTGTGGAAACCGTCGCCGGGCCGGCCCTTGCGTCGGCCTGCGACGACGTCCGCGAAGCGGTGGACGGGGATTCCGTCGACGGCGTACCACCGGGTCACGTCGCGCGTCCCGCATCGACGGACGAGACGGCCGGGCTGTTGCGTACCGCGGCCGAGCTCGACCTTGCCGTGGTCGCGCGCGGCGCCGGAACGAAGCTGACGTGGGGTACGCCCCCCGAGCGGGTTGACCTGGTTCTCGACCTGTCCCGGATGGACGCCGTACTCGACCATGCCGCCGGCGACCTCGTCGCGGTAGCGCAGGCCGGCTGCCCGATCGATCGCCTCCAGGAAACGCTCGCCGCGGCCGGTCAGCGGCTCGCCATCGACGGCACGCTGCCCGGAACGACGCTGGGCGGTGGCATCGCCACCAACAGCAGCGGTCCCCGCCGGATGCTGAACGGCACTTTCCGCGACCTGATGATCGGTACGACGGTGGTCCGTGCCGACGGCGTGATCGCGAAGTCCGGCGGCCGGGTGGTCAAGAACGTCGCCGGTTACGACCTGGGAAAGCTGATGACCGGCTCGTTCGGAACCCTCGGTGTGGTCACCGAGGCCGTCTTCCGGCTGCATCCCCTGCCGACCGCGAGCCAGGTGCTCGCCGTCGACGTCCGCGATGCCACAACCGCCGCCGCATTGGTCGCCGCCGTCGTACATTCGGACGTCGTACCGACCGCGGTCGAGGTGGATTGGCCGGCGGGCGTCGTCGCCGTACTGCTCGAAGGAACCGAACAGGGCGTGGATTCCCGTACTGCGGCAACCAGGACGCTGCTGACCGGAGCCGGAGCGTCAACAGTGGACATCGCGGAGCAACTGCCGCCGTGGTGGGGCCACCATCCCGAGGGCGTCCTGCTCAAGCTCACCTGCTCCCTGTCTGCAGTGGGCGGGCTCCTTCAGGAAGCCGCCCGTCAGGGCGTAGCGGTTCGGGGGTCCGCTGGAGCCGGCGTCCTCTACGGCGGCCTTCCGGCTGACGCCGAAGTGGCGGCTGCGGTGACCGTGCTACGTGCCTTCTGCCTGGCCGCCGGCGGCAGTCTCGTCGTCCTGGCAGCGCCGGCCGACGTCAGGTCCACGGTGGACGTCTGGGGACCGGTGCCGGCGCTGGAGCTGATGCGGGCGGTCAAGGGACAGTTCGATCCGCATCGACGGCTGTCGCCCGGACGATTCGTGGGAGGTATCTGATGACCACCGACGCATTGGCCGCGGCAGCCAGCGGACAGAGCATCGACCTGCCGACACCCGCATTCGACGAGTACCGTCCGCCCAGTGCCGCTCTCGTGGGTGATTGCGTGCATTGCGGGTTCTGCCTGCCCTCCTGCCCGACATACGTGCTGTGGGGCGAGGAGATGGACTCACCGCGCGGGCGCATCGACCTGATGAAGCAAGGTCTGGAGGGCGATCCCCTCACGGACTCCATGGTCGGGCACTTCGACGCGTGCCTCGGCTGCATGGCCTGTGTGACGGCCTGCCCGTCAGGTGTCCAGTACGACCGGCTGATCGAAACGACCCGGGCACAGGTCGAGCGCCGACACCAGCGAACCCGTCGCGACAAGGCACTGCGCGGTGCGATCTTCGCGCTGTTCCCCTACCCCCGGCGACTGCGCGCTTTGCGCGGCCCGCTGCGGGGATGGCAGCGGATCGGCGGTGACCGGCTGCTTCGCCGTACCGGCCTGCTGGAGCGGATCGCGCCCTCGCTCGCGGCGATGGAACGCCTCGCACCGCGGTTGGGCAAGGCAGAACGGCTGCCGGAGCGGACCGCGGCGATAGGGACGCGCCGGGCGACCGTGGGCATGCTCACCGGGTGCGTGCAACGGGAGTTCTTCCCCGCTGTCAACGCCGCGACCGTACGCGTCCTCGCCGCCGAGGGCTGCGATGTCGTCGTACCGGCGAAGCAGGGCTGTTGCGGTGCGTTGAGTGTCCACAATGGACGCGAGCCGGAGGCGTTGCGGTTCGCGCGCGCCCTGATCGACTCCTTCGAGAATGCCGGCGTCGAGTGGGTCGTGGTCAACGCGGCCGGCTGCGGGTCGACGATGAAGGAGTACGCCGAGCTGCTCCGGGACGATCCGGCGTACGCCGTCCGGGCGGTGGCTTTCGCCACCAAGGTCCGCGACGTGTCGGAGATCCTGGTGGAACTGGGACCGGTCGCGACGCGGCACCCGCTGCCGATCACGGCCGCCTACCACGACGCCTGCCATCTCGCTCATGCACAGGGGGTGCGGGCGCAGCCGAGGGCGCTGCTGAACGGCATCCCTGGACTGCAGCTGCGGGAGATCGCCGACCCAGCGATCTGTTGCGGATCGGCGGGGATCTACAACGTGCTCTTCCCCGAGCCGGCCCGCGAACTCGGCGACCGCAAAGCGGCGAATGTCCTGGCCACCGGCGCGGAGTTGCTCGTCACGGCCAATCCAGGCTGCCTGATGCAGGTGGCCGCCTCGGTCGAGCGGGCCGGCGAGACGATAGCGCTCGCGCACACCGTCGAGGTTCTCGACGCGTCCATCCAGGGCCGACCCGTGGCCAGCTTGACCGGCGGCGGCACGAGCTCGTGACTGAGCGAGGTGAGCGATGTACCAGCAAGTACTCGACCCCATCGGCGATTCTCTCAGCCTGACAGCGATCTTCGCGGCGCTGCCGCTATTGGTCCTGTTCGTGCTGCTGGGCGTGCTGCGGATCACGGCCTGGCTCGCGGGACTGCTCTCGCTGCTCGCGGCAATCCTCGTGGCCGTTCTGATCTATCCCATGCCGGTGGACCAGGCCGTGCTGGCCGCCACCGAAGGCGGCGCGTTCGGATTCTTTCCGATCCTGTGGATCGTGATCAACGCGATCTGGGTCTACAACATGACCGTCACCACGGGGCATTTCGACGTACTGCGTCGTTCATTCGCGCGGGTCAGTGACGACCAGCGGATCCAGGCCGTCATCATCGCGTTCTGTTTCGGTGCGCTGCTGGAGGCGCTGGCCGGTTTCGGCACGCCGGTCGCCATCACGAGCGTGATGCTGATCGCGTTGGGCTTCCGCCCCATCAAGGCGGCGACGCTGGCCCTGGTGGCGAACACGGCACCGGTGGCCTTCGGCGCGCTGGCGGTACCGATCACGACCCTGGGGACCGTCACGGAACTACCCGTGGACGATCTGGGAGCCATGGTAGGTAGGCAGACGCCCATTCTGGCCATCTTCGTGCCGCTGGCTCTGGTGTTCATCGTGGACAAGGGTCGTGGTGTCCGCCAGGTCTGGCCGGCTGCGCTTCTGTGCGGCGTCACGTTCGCCATCGCGCAGTTCGCGACGTCCAACTACCTGTCGGTCCCGCTCACCGACATCGTCGCGGCGCTGATCGCGGCCGGAGCCGTCGTGGCCTTCCTCCGCGTCTGGCAACCCGCCGACACCTACTCCGAGGAGGCGGAGCCGGAGCCGGCCAGGACCGGCCGGACCGGAGCGGCGAGGTCCACGACCGGCCGTTCCGGCGCAGCATCGTCCACGACCGGGCGCACCGGCGGAGGGACGTCCGACGGCGTAGACATGGCCAAGGGTGCCGACGCGGACGCGGGCAAGCACGACCCGCCGGTCGAGGTACTCCGGGCGTACTCGCCGTACCTGATCATCATCGCTGTATTCGTGGTCGCCCAGATCCCCGTCGTACGCGACGCTCTTGACAGCGTCACCGTGTCGTTCAACTGGCCCGGCCTGCACATCCTGAATTCGGCCGGAGAGGCCTCGACGATCTCGACGTTCAAGTTCAACTGGCTGGCGGCCGCGGGCACCCTGATGGTGATCTCGGGACTATTGACGATCCCGGCGCTGGGGATCAGCCCGGCCAAGGCGCTGCGCGCGTACGCCGACACATATCGGCAGCTGATCACAGCGATCGTCACCGTGATGGCCGTGCTGGCCCTTGCCTACGTGATGAACAGCTCCGGCCAGACCGCCACCCTGGGGGCATGGATGGCGGGAGCGGGCGGGTTGTTCGCCATCATCTCCCCGATCCTGGGTTGGCTCGGGGTGGCGGTGACCGGCTCGGACACGTCGTCCAATTCGCTGTTCGGCGCGCTGCAAGTCAAGGCTGCCATGGATGCGGGGCTGAATCCGCTGCTGCTTGCCGCCGCGAACAGTTCCGGCGGTGTGCTCGGCAAGATGATCTCCCCGCAGAATCTGGCGATCGCCGCTGCCGCGGTCGGGCTGGCCGGCAAGGAGGGCGACCTGTTCCGCCGCGTCCTCGGCTGGAGCATCCTTTTCCTCGTCTTGATGTGCGCGCTGGTCTACTTGCAGTCCACGTCCGTGCTCTCGTGGATGGTCCCCGGCTGAGCGACCTCGCCGGCCGACCCGCCGCTCGGGCGGGCAGACTTCCGGTGTGCCGGTCATCCTCGTGCCCTCCGACGGCGGCTGCGTCGTCCAGGGCCTGAGCGATGGCGGAGGACTGATCGGAGCGCCGAGGACCGTCGCGGCCGCGCCGGGCACGTTGTCGGCGCAGGGCCGCTGGGTGTGGGCCGACACCGCGCGGTGCTACCCGGGGCTGCTGGCGGCAGGTCGGATCGAACGGTGCCACGATCTCGCCCTCACCGAGGCGCTTCTGCTCGGGCACGAGGGCCGGTGGGGCGAGCCCCGGTCCGTCCTCGCCTCGTGGTCCCGACTGAACGGGCGGCCCGTCCCGGCCGACGTCGACGGGCGGGAGGCCAGCTCCGAGCCGACGCTGTTCGAGGCCGAGCGATCCGCATTGCCGACGGGCGTCGATCCAGTCGGTGCCGGCGCCGCGGTGTACGCCGACCAGCTCCGCCGCATCGCCGCGACGGAGCACCCGGCGCGATTCGGCCTGCTCGTCGCAGCTGAGTCGGCGGGTGCGCTCGCCGCGGTGGAGATGACCGCGGCCGGACTGCCCTGGAATGCCGACGTACACCGGGAGACCCTCACCGATCTGCTCGGCCCACGTGTCGGCGGCGGTCTCCGGCCGGCCCGGCTCGCCGAGTTGGCCGCTCAGATCGATGCCGCGTTCGACGGGCGGCGGACGAATCCGGACTCCCCCGCCGATCTGCTGGCCGCGTTCGCGGAGGTGGGGCGCCCGATCGAGTCCACTCGCAGCTGGGTGCTGCGCGACGTGGACCATCCCGCCGTCGAACCGCTGCTCGCCTACAAGAAGCTGGCCCGAATCCTCGCTGCGAACGGCTGGACCTGGCAGGAACGCTGGGTCCGTGACGGCAGATTCCGTCCGGACTACGTGCCCGGCGGGGTCGTCTCCGGCCGCTGGGCGACCCGCGGCGGCGGCGGGCTGCAGATCCCGAAGCTGCTCCGCGGCGCCGTTCGGGCCGCGCCGGGTCATGTCCTCGTCGTCGCCGATGCCGGCCAGCTCGAGCCGAGGCTGCTCGCGGCGCTGTCGGGGGACGCCGGCATGACCGCGGCGGCGCAGGCGAGCGACATGTACGCCGCGATTGCGGCCCGTTCCTTCGCCGGGGATCGATCTCGAGCCAAGGTCGGCCTGCTGGGCGCCATGTACGGACAGGTGGGCGGTCAGGCAGCCGCCCCGTTGGCCGTGTTGCGGCAGGAGTATCCGACGGCGTTACGGCTGCTGGAGGAGGCTGCGAGGACCGGTGAACGCGGCGATCTGGTGCGCTCGCACCTCGGGCGGACGTGCCCACCGACGACCGAGGAGTGGGCGAGCACCGGTCCCGCGGCCCGCGCGCGTGGCCGCTTCACTCGCAACTTCGTCGTACAGGCCACGGCTGCCGAGTGGGCGCTTGCGTGGCTCGCGGTCGTCCGGACTCGCTTGTCCACAGTGGACGGTGCCGAACTCGTCTTCTTCGTCCACGACGAGTTGGTCGTGCACGCTCCGGTTGCCGGCGCCGAGCAGGTCCGCCGGATCCTGTACGAGGGTGCGCTCGAGGCCGGGCGGCTGCTATTCGGGGCGACGCAGGTACGGTTCCCGCTCGACGTGTCGGCGGTGGACTGCTACGCGGACGCCCGCTGAGTGTCCTCCGGAGACATGATCAGACTCAGCGCGTCGTCGGTGTACGCGGCAGCGAGTTCTTCCGCCAGATCCTCGCGGTCGGCCGCGACGGCTTGATTCACTTGGTAGATGTAGGTCTCGTGCAGGTCGGTCAGGGCGGCTCGCACGCCGTTCCCTCGGGGCACAGTGTTCTCTTCTCATAGCGGGTTTCGGCTGTCTCTACGGGACAACTGTGCCCTGGCCGTATTTCGTCCCCGTTACGGCTACCAGCCCTGATCGGTGGGGCGCACCAGGATCTCGTTCACGGCCACGTGGTCCGGCTGGGTGGCGGCGTAGACGATCGCGGCTGCGATGTCCCCGGATTGCAGCTGCCGCATGTCGGCGGCCCGAGCCGAGATCGACTCCTTGGCGGCTTGGTCGGTGATGTGGTCGCGCAGTTCCGTCTCGACGACCCCGGGCTCGATCAGCGTCACCCGTACGCCGCGCTGGGTGACCTCCTGCCGCAGCGACTCGCTGAAGGCGTTGACTGCGAACTTCGAGGCGTTGTAGACGCCCGCGCCCTTGGCCGCCACCCGCCCCGCGGTCGAGGAGACCTGGATGACGTGTCCACTGCGCTCCAGCAGGTGCGGCAGCGACGCGTGGGTCATGAACATCAACCCCAGCACGTTCGTCTCGATCATCCGCGTCCAGTCGGTGGTGTCCGCGCCCTCGATAGCACCGAGCAGCATCACTCCGGCGTTGTTGACAAGGAGGTCCAACCCACCGAGTTCGTCCACAGTGGACTGTACGGCGGAACGACAGGCTTGCTCGTCCGTCACGTCGAGCTCGAGGACGACCACCGAGGTGCCCTGCTCGTCGAGTTTGGCCCGCAACGCCTCCAGCCGGTCGGTCCGCCGGGCAGCGATCGCCACAGCGGCGCCTTCGGCAGCCAATGCGATCGCGGTGGCCTCCCCGATACCTGACGACGCGCCGGTCACCAATGCCACCTTGCCGTCAAGCCGTCCAGCCATCTGCGTTCTCCCTCGTCTGAGTTCTCCTCGTCGCCGCCGCTTCCCATCCAGCGTCGGCCGATGTACTAATCATCCGGTGGTCGCCAGCGAGGTCGAAGAGCGGGTACGCGCCGCGATGTTCGCCCACCTCGACGGCTTGGCAGACGGTCACCCGGACGGCCTGCGTTCCGCGGACATCAACCGTTTCGAGGTCGATGGGATCCAGGTACGGCTCGTCGTGCAGCCGGGGATCCGCAAGCCGCACTTCCTGGACGCGGCGTTGACGATCCGCACGGCGTTCACACACCCGGGCCAGCTGCCGCCGTAGGAAGACACGCTGGGCGATGACGGATTCGTCCGTTACAAGTACCGGGGTCTCGACCCTCAACACCCCGACAACCGGGCGCTGCGCCAGGCCATGCTGCGGCAGCTCCCGCTTGCCTACTTCGTCGGGATCGCAGCAGGGGTGTACCACGCCCAGTTCCCCGTCTTCATCATCGGCGAGGACATGGCCACGCACGAGTTCGTCGTAGCCGTGGATGAGGCCCAGCGACTCATCGGCCCGGAAAGTCCAGGCGAGCCGACAGCTCTTCGTCGTGCCTACGTGCAGCGGCCGACCCGCGAGCGTCTTCACCAACCGGTGTTTCGGGCCAGAGTGCTGCAGGCCTACCGGACCCAGTGCTCGATATGCCAACTGCGGCACGCCGATCTTCTCGACGCGGCCCACATCCTTCCCGACGGCCACCCACGGGGACATCCCGTCGTGCCAAACGGGCTAGCGATGTGCAAGATCCACCACGCGGCCTACGACCGGAACATCCTCGGTGTCCGACCCGATCTGCGCGTGCACGTTCGGGCGGACATCCTGAACGAGATCGACGGGCCGATGCTGCGCCACGGCCTGCATGCGATGGACGGCCGGACGCTCAGCGTCCCCTCTGCGCGCGCGAGCCGACCTGATCCGGAGTCTCTGGACGAGCGGTACGAACTATTCCGGCAAGCCGGTTGATCACCTCGGCCAGGACGAGCACGGCCGGGCGTCCATGGCGCCGATTCTCCCTCAACGATGTGGCGCGGCTCAAGCGTGTCTCGCTGGCCCTGCGGGCGGCTGACGGCTTGGCGTCGGTCATCCCGGACGGCCCGTTCCGCGGCGCCGCCGGGGCGACAGTTCCCGTCGCCGGCAACACCAGGGGCTATATTGGCGGTATGTCCAAGGTTATGGTGTCCTTGCCCGAAGACCTTCTCGCGCAGCTCGACACGGAAGCCAAACGACGATCAACAAGCCGCAGTGCGCTGCTCGCTGCCGCTGCTCGGCGCGAACTCGCCCGTCGTGATTCTGAGCAGGTCGCAGCGGCGATAGCGCGATCAGAACGACGGTTTGACAACGCGGGGGCGTTCGAGGCGGCCGACCTGGTCCGCCATAACCGCGACTCGTACCGGTGACTCGCTTGCTCGTCGACACATCGGTTCTGGTCAAGTGGTTTCACAGCGATGGCGAGGGCGAACTCGAACATGCCCGAGCGTTGCGATCCGCGCACTTCAGCGGCGACCTCGACGCCCATGTGCTCGATCTCGCGTTCTATGAAGTCGGCAACGTGCTCACCAGGGCGCTGCTGTGGACGGCCGCCGACGTCGCCGACCAACTCGATGATCTCAACGCCATCCTGGGACCTCCCCTTACCATGACGACTGTGTGGTTGCGACATGCTGCGACGCTCGCGCACATCCACCGGCTGTCGTTCTACGACGCGAGCTGGGCGGCCGCGGCCTTGGAGCTGGGCGTGCAGCTGATCAGCGCTGACCGTCAGCTGCTGACCGCCGGCCTAGCCGAGTCGCCACGGGATGTCACCGCTCGCCTCAAGCTGCCCCTGAGCTGACCCCTCGCCAGCGACGGCCGATCGGCAACGAGAACCGCTGCGCCGGTTCGTGGGCAGCGGATCAAGCGAAAGCCGGCACACACTCTGGGCGGCGGTATTCCCACCCACCTGGCAGGACAGGTCCGACGGCCCCACCGCCCTACGGACTCGGCGATACGCCGGCTCACAAGGGACTTTGAGCATGCGCCAGCCGGTACACGCGCTGGGCGTTCTCATGACAGATCATCCGTGCGATGCGGACGGCGTCGGACGCGGACCAGTCCCCGGCGTCCGTCCCGGCGGTCAGGAAGTCGGCCAGGCCGCGACGGAACAGCAGCGCGCCGAGGTGGTACAGCTCCGGCAGGCCGAAGGCGTCGGTGGAGAACAGGAACTTGCCGAACGGCGCCAGTTCGAGGGTCTCGGCAATCACCCGCCCGGCCGCCCGCCCGAGGTTGTGCGTCACGAGTCCTACGTCGACGAACACGTGCGAGAACACCTGCGCGAGGTACCCCGCGTTCCGGTGGAAGGGGTAGTTGTGCAGCAGCATGATCGGCACGCCCAGCGGCTCAGTCGCCCGCAGCAGCGCAGTGAGCAACAGCGGATCGCAGCGGTGCAGGTCGACCTCGGAGTCGCCAACCCCGACGTGGAACTGCAGCGGCAGTCCGAGGTCCAGCCCCTCCCAGATGAGGAACCGGCTCAGGACGCCGTCGGCGCAGCGCACCGCCGCACCGGCATCGACCTCCAGTAGCCAGCGGTCGACCGCGGCGACGATCTCGGCCGCGCTCGGCCGGTCCGGGTCCAGTTCCAGCCCCACGCGGTAGGCGGCGATCGACTTCACCGCGACAGCGTCTCGGGTGCGGTCCCAGAGCAGTCGTCTTACCTCGTCGGCGAAGCCGGCCGCCGTCGACCCGGACAGCACCGCCTCCTCTGCCAGCCCCTCCAGCCTGACGACCTCGTACGCCGCCGCACCGGTCAGCCCAGCCATCTCCGCCGGGCTCGTGATGGGTTCCGGTTCGAAGCCGGTGTCCACGACGTAGGCCGTGATGCCGGTCGCAGCCAGCAGCCGCCTCGTCACCTCGTCGACGCCCAGCTCGGCGCGCCTGGCCAGGTAGTCCGCCGGCGAACTGTGCACCGGCAGGTCGAGTACCGGGGCGCACCAGCGGCGTACGGCGAACCCGATCTGCGAGTCGAACAGTGAGCCGCCCAGCGGGTGAACTGCCGAGGACTCGGTCAGCAACTCCTCGAAGGCAGTCCGGTTCAGCGCCCGCCGTACGACGCCGTGGCAGTGGTGGTCGACCAGCGCGACGCCGTCGAGCACGGCGGACAAGCTAGCGCGGTGCGCGCGCCGGGGCGCCGCGGTCCGCGGCCGAGAAGCCTTCGGCCGCCGCGAGCCCGGCGCCGACCCGTTTGGCCAAAGCCGGGGCGGCCAGGACGATGAGCAGACCCACGAGCAGCCACCCGCCGGCCACCACCGGGAACCATCGAGGCGGACCTTCGGTCGGATACGGGATCACGTTGCGGTAGATGGTGTAGCCGAGAACGATCAGAGCGGCGATCGGGATGATCACCTGCCACATGGGCACCGCCAGTTTGCGCTGGACGAAGACCAGCCGCACCGCGCCGATTGTCGTCAGCACGTACACCACGAGCAGGATCAGCGTCCCGATCACGCCGGACCAGAGGAACACATCGAAGGGTTCGGCCCCGAAGGCCGCGGCGTCGATCAGTGCGATCACAGCCATCCCCAGCACAACGACGACCGCGGCCGCTGCTGGTGTGCCCGCCGATGAGGCCCGTCCGACCCCGCGCCCGCTGTTCGCGTCCCGGCCAAGGGCGAACATCAGCCGCGAGCCGCTCACCAGGCAGGCCAGGCAGCAGCCGAACGCGCTGATCGCGGCGCCGAGCGTGATGATGTCGCCGAGCCAGGCGCCGACGTAGCTCGTGCTCAGGTCGCCCAGCAACGACGGCGATGTCGAAAACGCCTCGACGCCGGCAGCGTCCGCGCCGAAGCCCATCATCTCCACTGCGGTCACGACGACGAAGTACAGACCACCGAAGATCGCCGTACCGAGAATCGCGCGCGGGATGTCCCGATGCGGGTGGTGGGTTTCCTCGCCCAGGGTGGCCGCCGCTTCGAAGCCGGCGAAGGACAGGAAGCCGAACACCACGCCGAGGAACACAGCGGACAGTTCGGTGCCGGGCGGGACCGTGAACACGCTGAGGTCGAAGCTCTTGTCGCCGGGCGCTGTACCGGCGAGCAACCGAACCAGAATGATCGCCGTGACGAGCAGGATCAGCGCGACCGTGGCGCCCTCGACGGACAGCAAGACACCGGTGCCGCGCCTGACCGGCGCAACGGTCAGCAGCAGCGCGACGGCCAGGGCCACCGCGATCAGAATGAACGGCGCCCACGTCGGCGGGTCTGGCCACACGCCGATCTGATCCAGGAACGCCGTGCCGAAGATGCCGAACGCCGACGCCGTGACGACGCCGTAGAACGTATAGGTCCCCAGCAAGCCCCATCCCGACACGACACCGGCGCGAGGACCGAGCGTCGCGCCGACGAAGGCGTAGACCGAGCCCGCGTGCTGGTAGTACTGGCAGAGCCGGACGAAACCGTAGGCGACGAGCAGGACACCGATCGCGGCCAGGAAGAATGCCAGCGGTACCGCACGCCCGACGGTCGTGGCCGTGCCCTGCGGGTTGATGTTCGCGGCCATGCTCGGCGCCATCAAGGCCACCGACAGGCCGACCGCCTGCCAGACGCCGAGCGAGCGGCGAAGCCCGGGACGTGAGGTGTCGGTTGCAGGCATGCTGTTCCTTCCCGAGCGCGCGGCAGCGTCGGGACAGTGTCCACCCGCGGGACCTCGACCGCCAGGGGTCGACGGGGTGTGTCGCCATCGCCCAAACTGTGCGGCATGGATTCGGCAGGCATGGACGAGCAGCAGCGGACCGCGCGCGCCGGTCGGGCGCACAGCGCCGCCGAGAGGCTGGCCGGGCACGACGTCGTCGGGGTGGCCGTGACCTGGGTTGACAACTCCGGGATTACGCGGGTGAAGACAGTGCCGTCGGCCAAGCTGGAGAGCGCGGCCGCGTGGGGGATCGGCGCCTCACCAGTCTTCGATGCCTTCCTCCTCGACGACTCGATCATGTCCGGCCGGTACGCCGGCAGCCCGGTCGGCGACCTGCGGCTGCATCCCGACCTCGACCGGCTGACCGTGCTGGCCGCCCAGCCGGGCTGGGCGTGGGCGCCGGCCGACCGCTACACCCAGGACGGTGCCGTGCACCCGCAGTGCGCCCGCAGCCTGGCGCGCTCGATGACCGACCGGCTGCGCGGGGCCGGACTCGAGGCATCCATGGCCTTCGAGGTCGAGTGGACGGTTGGCCGGGCAGGCACCGACGAGTTCGTACCGGCATGCTCCGGTCCGGCCTACGGCATGACCCGGCTGGTGGAACTGTCCGCCTACTCCCGCGATGTCTTGACCGCCCTCGCGGCAGAGGGCGTGGCCGTCGACCAGTTCCACCCCGAGTACGGCGCCGGGCAGTTGGAGGTCTCGGTCGCCGCGGAGGATCCGGTCGCCGCCGCGGACACGACCGTGCTGGTCCGCGAGACCGTGCGGGCGGTCGGCATGACGCATGGCCTGCGTACCTCGTTCTCACCGAAGGTCACGGCCGAAGGCGTTGGCAACGGCGGTCACGTCCACGTGAGTCTGCGCCGCGACGGCTCATCGGTGATGACCGGCGCGGACGGCCCGTTCGGACTGACCCAGGAGGGGGCGTCGTTCACTGCCGGAGTGCTGGCCCGGCTGCCGGCCCTGCTCGCGATCGGCTGCCCGACGACGGCGAGCTACCTGCGGCTGATCCCCTCGCACTGGGCGGGAGCCTTCGCATGCTGGGGGCGGGAGAACCGGGAGGCCGCCGTACGTCTCGTCACGGGGGCGGTGGGCAGCGGCTCCTGGGCAGCCAACGTCGAGGTCAAGTGTTTCGACGGGGCGGCGAACCCCTACCTGGTCGTCGCGGGTCTCCTGGCGGCCGGGCTCGCCGGAATGGATGAGTCCGCCGAACTGCCTCCGCCGGTGGATGTTGATCCGGCGTCACTGGATGACGACAGCAGGGCCGAGCGGAGCATCGCGCCGCTCCCGACCAGCCTCACCGAGGCGGCCGACCGGTTCGAGGCCGATCCGGCGCTAGCCGAAGCGTTGGGGGTCGAGCTGGCCGCGACGATCGTGGATCTGCGCCGCGCCGACGTAGCGCTGATGGCCGGCAAGTCTCCCGACGAGATCGTCGCGCTCACCCGCTGGAAGCACTGACCCAGGTTGTGACGAACCCCCGACGGAGTCGACTCGCGCTGGCGGCCCCGCTTGCGATCACGGCTGCAGGGCTGGCAGTGGGACTGTTCACCCTTGCCCTTGCCAGGCGGGCGGACACGGCGTCGTGGGCCGGCCGCGATGTACGGGGCGAGGTACTGCTGCTGCTCGTGGGTTGGTCCCTGATCGCGGCCGGACTGCGATTGCTGGGCCGGCCGACGGACCGGAGGGCCGGCGTGCTATTCGTTGCCGGCGGGTTCGGCTGGTTCGTCGGCGACTGGAACAACCAGTACGCCGGGTCATCGGTGATCTTCACCGCCGGGCTGGTGTTTTCCACGGTGGCTCCCGTTCTGGTCAGCCATGCTGTGCTCCGCTTCGGCGATCCCCGCCTTGACTGGTTCGGCCGGGTCGGTGTCACCGTGGCCTACGCGAGCACGGCCGCCCTCGCCGGCGTCGTACCTGCTCTGTTCTTCGACCCGGCCCGGCAGGGGTGCGCCGGCTGTCCCGCCAATCTGCTGGCCGTGCATTCCGATCCCGCGATGGTCGAGCGCCTCGGCCGGACGGCGGTGGTGGCAGGTCCGATCTGGTGTGCCCTCCTCGCCGTCGGGCTCGGGGTGGCGCTGGCCAGGGCGACCCCGGCACGCCGGCGGCTGATCGCACCGGCACTCGTCCCCGGGATCGGCTTCCTCGCCGCGGTAGGCACCATGTACCTCCGGAGTGCGGGCGCCGGCTTTCTGCCGGTCAACAGCACGAATCGACTGTTGTGGGCGATGGCCGGCTGCCTCCTGTTACTGGTCGCCCTGGGGACTCTGTGGCCGCTGCTGCAGCGCCAGCTGACCCGGGCGCGGGTGGCCCGACTTGTCGTCGACGCGGCAGGCGCGCCACCGGTGGGAGGGCTGAGGAGCCTGCTCTCGCGGTCGTTGGGTGACCCGTCGTTGCGGGTGCTGTACCGGGTGGGCGACGGTACGTGGGTTGACGCCGACGGCCGACCCGCGACACCGGGTGACGAGCAGGCGGTGACCTCGGTGGTCCGCGGCGCGGAGACCGTGGCACTCCTCGCGCACCGGCCCGGATTGCTCGCAGATCCCGATCTCGCCGGCGAGATCAGTGCGACCGCCCGCCTGGTCCTGGACAACGAGCGCCTTCAGGCGCTGACCCGCGCGCAGCTCACCGACCTGCGCGCCTCCCGCGCGAGGATCGTGCGCTCGGGTGACGCCGAGCGTCGGCGGCTGGAACGCGACCTGCACGACGGCGCCCAGCAGCAGCTGGTGGCGCTATCGCTCGCGCTGCAACTCGCGGCCCTGCGCGCCGGGGATGCCGAGGAGGCGGCCAGGTTGATGCAGGCGCGCAACGAGGTCGCGACCGTACTCGCCCAGTTGCGTCAACTGGCCCGCGGAATCTACCCACGTGAGCTTGCCGACGAGGGTTTGGCCGCCGCGCTGGAGACGTTGGCGGAAGGATCTGCCGAGCCGTTGAGGATCGACGCCGTACCGTCGCGGCGGTTCCCGCCCGCCGTGGAGGCTGCGGCGTATCAGGTGGTGGCCTACCTCAACAGGGCGAGCGGGGGCAGCGGCGTTCGCGTCACCGCCGAGTACGAGGATGATCACCTCACGGTGGCGGTGGCGACCGCGGCACCGCCGGAGGACCTGGTGGCAATGGAGGACAGGGTCGGTGCGCTCGGCGGACGGCTTTCGCTGGGCCACACGGAATCCGGCTACACGACGATCAGGGCGGTGCTGCCGTGCGGGTCGTGATTGCCGACGACGAGGTGCTCCTGCAGCAAGGTCTGTCCAGACTGTTGTCCGAGATCGGCGTCGAGGTGACCGCGACCGCCGGGGATAGCCCGACCTTGATGCGTGCAGTCGCGGTGGAGCTGCCGGATGTCGCGATCATCGACATCAAGATGCCGCCCACGCACACCGACGAAGGCCTGGCCGCGGCCCTGGCGATCCGGGAGCAGTACCCGTCTGTCGCGGTGTTGGTGCTGTCGCACTTCTTGGATTCGCGCTATGCCACGAAGCTGATCGAGAATCACCCGCGCTCAGTCGGATACCTGCTCAAGGAACGGGTGTCGGACATCGTCGTACTCCTCGACGCGCTGCAGCGGGTCGCTGCCGGCGAATGCGTCATCGCCCCGCCGATCGTGTCCCGCCTCCTGCATCGGCCCCGTACGCCGGGCCGGCTGGACCGGTTGACCGACCGGGAACGCGAGGTGCTCGCCCTGATGGCAGAGGGGCACTCGAACCAGGGGATCTCCGAGCGGCTCACTCTGAGTCCTCGCACGGTGGAGCGGCACATCGGTCACATCTTCGGGAAACTGGACCTCGCTGAATCCGACGCTTCCCACCGGCGGGTGCTGGCCGTCCTGGCTCTGCTGCGTACCTGACTCGACCCTATGGAATCGCGCGGTCCGAGGACCTCGCTCGCCAATGTTGGTGGTAGCACGCATCACCGGTGACACAGATGCGTGCTGCCCCTGACGTCCATCGGGCCCGGTCGAGTCGATTCTGGCGGTGCCTCGAGGCCCGGGGGGCTCGACAAAGGAGTGATGAGGATGCGAGGAACGACGCTGGCCCGGCCGCTGGTGGTTGCTGCGGTGCTGGTCGGCACGCTGACCGCGGTCGGGCCGAGCCCGGCCGAGGCGACCTTTCCGGGTAACAACGGTCGGATCGCCTTCTCGTTGGGCGAAGCGCTGCCCGGGGGGTTTCCCAGCCCCTCACAGGTCTACACGGTGCGGCCCGATGGCACGGGTCGGCGTCAGCTCACCCATGTGCCGGCCGACAAGACCGCGTCGTCACCGGCCTGGTCGCCGGACGGTAGGCGGATCGCCTACCAGAGCAACGTCGACGGTGACTTCCAGCTGTGGGTGATGAACGCCGACGGCAGCGCCCAGACCCGGCTGCTCGACGACCCGGGCTTCGCGCACTACCAGCCGAGTTGGTCACCGGATGGCGGCACGCTGGTGTTCAGCCGCTGCGACAGGTCGCTGGGCTTCGATGCCTACTGCGACCTGGCCACGGTCGACGCCGACGGCAGCTGGCTGCGGACCCTGCTCGGCGGCAACTGGATCCACACTCGGCCTCGGGTGTCCCCTGACGGCACGAAGATCGTGTTCAACAGCACCATGGGCGGGCTGCTGTCGGCCATCTGGGTGATCAACGTCGACGGCAGTGGAGTCACCCGGCTCACCGACCCGGCCGTCGAGGGGTTCTGGCCGGATTGGTCACCGGACGGGCGGCATATCGTGTTCACCGACTTCTGCTGCCTGCCGTTGAGCAACGTGCTGGTGATGAACGCCGACGGCAGCGGGATCCGCTTTCTCACCCACCTCACCGCCCCCCGGCAGAGCGGGTTCGCCAGCTACTCCCCGGACGGCCGCAAGGTCGTCCTGCTGGCTACGCCCCCGGGCGGCGGAGAGTCCAACGTCCTCGCCACGATCAACATCGACGGCAGCGGGTTGAGGCCGATCACCGGTGCCCGACCGGAGCTGGCGTTGTCCGACTGGGGTCCATCCGCTTAGGCGAGAAAGGAGCATCGACATGCGCATGTCATCACGCCTCGGCCGGGTCTTCCTGCTGGCCATCCTGGTCCTGGTCACCGGAGGCG
>JACCXW010000176.1 GCA_013696785.1 Geodermatophilaceae bacterium
GGCGACGCCGCACCAGCACCCCGGCCAGCCCGGCGAAGCCGCGCGGCAGCACGTACACGGCCAGAATGAAGACCAGGCCGAGGATCAGCGGTCCGTGCCCGTCCAGACGCGGGCCCAGGGCATCCCGGACCAGTACGACGAGTGCTGCCCCGAGGCAAGCCCCCCACAGCGTGCCGGCCCCGCCGATGACGACGGCGAGCAAGGCGAGGGCGGCCGTGGTGAAGCCGATGTCGGCCGTGGTGACCAGCCGGGCCTGCGCGGCCAGCATTCCGCCGGCCAATCCGGCGATCCCCCCGGCCAGCACATAGGCGGCGAGTTTGTAGCGGAACGGCGAGTACCCGAGGGAACGCATCCGCGGCTCGTTGTCGCGGATCCCTCGCAGCACCGCTCCGAACGGCGAACCGCTGACCACCCGCAGTACGGCGTACCCGACGACGAAACCGCCGAGCACGTACCAGTACACGTAACCCACGAGCCGCAGCGGACTGCCGGCGAACGAGACTGCCGGGATGCCGAACAGCCCGTTGGAACCGCCGGTGACGCTCTCCCAGTTCTGCGCGACCTGAAAGATCAGCTCACCGATCGCCAGCGTCAGCATCAGGAAGAAGATGCCGGTGGAGCGGACCGCGAGCCAGCCCGTCGCGGCCGCGGCCACGGCGCCGGCAGCCGCGCCGGCGAGCAGCGGCACTGGCGCCGCAGCCGTGACGTTGATCGACAGCCAGCCGGCGGCGTAGGCACCGATCCCGAAATACGCGGCATGCCCGAGCGACGGTAGGCCGGTGATGCCGACGAGCAGGTCGAGGCTCACCGCGAGCAGCGCAAAGATCAGTATCCGGGCCAGGATCCCGGTCTCGTACGGCGCGACGAACAGCGGCACCGAAGCGAGGATGCAGAGCACGCCGAGCTGGGCAGCACCCCCCAACCGACCGGGTGTCATACTGCCGCCTTCGGCGCGCCGAACAGGCCGCGCGGGCGGACGATCAACACCAGTGCCAGCGCCCCGAAGAGCATGAACGAGGCCAGGTCGGGTACCAGTGCCCGCCCCAGCGACTCGACCTGCCCGATCAGCAGCGCGCCGACGAACGCGCCCTTGATCGACCCCAGCCCCCCGATCACCACGACAACCAGCGCGAGGATCAGCACGCGTTCGTCCAGGCCCGGTCCGGCGCCGTAGATCGGCCCGCCCAGCACTCCAGCCAGGGCGGCCAGCCCGGAGCCGACGGCGAGCACCGCGAGCTTGACCCGGCGGTTGTCCACACCGAGCGCCGACACCATCTCGCGGTCGGCGACGCTCGCCCGGACGAGCGCGCCCACGGCGGTGCGCTCCACGACGACGTACACCGCGAGCGCGATCAGCGCACCGAGGCCGATCAAGGCCAGGCGGTAGGCCGGATAGGTGTCGCCGAAGACCTGCACCGACCGGTTCAGGCCCGGTGGGGCGTTCACCCGCAGCACATCGTTGCCGTAACCGATTGCCAGCAGTTCGGCGACGACGAGTGCGACACCGAGGGTCAGCAGCGCTTGGTCGAGGTGCGGTCGGCGGGCCAACGGCTCGGTCATCGTCGACAGCACCCCGCCGGCCAGCATTCCGGCGAGCGCCGCCGTACCGAGGGCGGTCAGGAAGCCGGGCCAGCTGGAGGTGTCACCGGCGAACTGGTAGCCGAGGTACGCACCGATCAGGTACAGCGCTCCGTGCGCGAGGTTCAGCACGTCCATCATCCCGAAGACGATCGACAACCCCGACGCGAGGATGAACAGCAGCGACCCGATGGCGAATCCGTTGAGGATGCTGACCAGGTTCGTGTCGAACCACCCGACCACCCGCCGACCTCCGCTCTGCGCCGAAACCGGTCAGGGTTGGGCGTACGTGCCGAGATCCTCGAGTACGGAGTTGATCAGGACGCCGTCGCTGTCGACGACCTCGCGCAGGTAGAAGTTCTGCTCCGGTGTCTGACCGTTGAAGCTCCACGGCCCGCGCGGGCTGTCGTCGATCTCGCCGAGTCCGCCGAGTGCCTCGGAGATCGCGTCGCCGGACAGGTCGGCCGACTCTGCCAGCGCTCGGTCGAGGACGTTCGCGGCATCCCAGATCTGCATGGCGAAGCAGGTGGGCAGTTCGTCGTGGGCGTCTTGATAGGACTGCACGAACGCCGTATTGGCTTCGTTGTCGAGTTCGGTGGAGTAGTGCAGTGTGGTGCGGATGCCCAGCGCCGCGTCCCCTTGGCCGCCGAGGACGCTTCCTTCGGTGAGAAAACCCGACCCGTACAGCGGGATGGTGTCCTTGAGACCGAATTCGGCGTACTGCTGGACGAAGGAAACCGCCTCGCCGCCGGAGTAGAAGACGAACGTCGCGGCGGCATCGGTGGCCTGGATGCCGGACAGGAACGGCTGGAAGTCCTGCGTCGTCATGAACGGCGTCAGCGCCTGGCCGGCGACCGTCCCGCCGGCGGCCTCGAAGGCGCCCACGAAGCCCGCGACGACCTCCTGCCCCGCCGCATAGTCCGCCGACATGACGTAGACCGGCCCGATGTCCTGCGCGGCAAGGTATTCGGCCATCGGTACGACGACCTGGGCGTTGACGAACGATGACCGCCAGACGTACGGATTGATGGAGTCGCCAGTGATCGCCGCGGCGCCGGCGTTCGCGATGACCAGTACCTTCTGGGCCTCCGCGAAGGACTCGGCCGCGCCGAGTGCCGTGGCCGAGTTCACGATCCCGACGACCACGTCGACCTGATCGTTCTGCAGGACCCCCTGGATCGCAGGTACGCCGGTGTCCGGCCCCTCGCCTTCGTCAGCGATCACGGTCTCAACCGTGTAGCCGCCGAGCATGTTGTCGTGCTGGCCCAACCAGAGTTCCCAGCCGCGCTGCATGTCGATGCCGAGCGGTGTGTAGATGCCGGCCTGCGGGATGACGAGCCCGACCTTGACCGCTCCGCTCCCACCGCCACCACCGCTAGGGGTGTCACCCTCGTCATCGCCCCCGCCGACGCTGCTGCCGCACGCGGCGCTGCCGACGAGCGCGACCGACCCGGCGCCCATCAGGCCGAGCACCCGCCGGCGGGAGATCGCTCGGCTCATCCTGGCGACACTGGGCTTCATGACAACCTCCGGGCAGGCGAGGAGCAGTGCCGGAGACCTTACTGCGCCGGTCCCGTGCCCGTCCCTGTCTGACGCCCGGCGCCTTGTGGAAACCGCTGCGTGCTGGCGGCCTACTCGCGCCGGACGAGCAGTGCGGCGCCCTGACCGACGCCGACGCACATCGTCGCGAGCCCCGTGCTGGCACCGGCTCGTTCCAGCCGGCCGAGCAGGGTGACCAGGATTCGGGTACCGCTGCAGCCCAGCGGATGGCCCAGCGCGATCGCGCCGCCATCGGCGTTGACCATGTCCTCGTCCAGCCCGAGCCGGCGCATGCACGCGATCGCCTGCGC
>JACCXW010000183.1 GCA_013696785.1 Geodermatophilaceae bacterium
ACCTCGAGGTCCTGAGCAACCTTGTCGCGGGGCGCTCGAGCGGCGGCTCGCTCGTCGCGACGGTCGGGACGATCCAGATTCCCGGCGACATCAGCGTGAACGCCGCCGATGTCACCGTGACCACGAGCGGCAAGATCGTCAATCCCGCCCAAGGCGACGCACTGACCCGGCTGACGTCGAACACCGGCACCCTCGTGTTGTCCAAGGGGCAGACGTTTGTCACACCACTGGTCAACTCCGGAAGCATCACGGTCACCCAGCACCAGGTCGAGACACCGAACTACCGCCAGACCGGCGGTACGACGAATCTCATGGGCGACGGCGCGCTCGTGGGCACCGACGGCACCGGTTCGGTCTCCATCGACGGCGGTGTTCTGACCGGCGACGGGCGCATCTACGCGATCATGGGCGCGGGCACCGTCCGTCCCGCCGGGGAGCTCACGGTCAGCAGCGGCTATACACCGGTGGCAGCGGGCACGCTCGCCATCGAGATCGGGCCGCCGGCCGAGGCCAACCGCCTGCTCGTCAACGGTCAGTCCAGCTACGCCGGCACGCTGTTGCTCAGCACGAAGCCCGGCTTCACACCCGTCGTGGGTACGACGTACACCATCGTCAACTCCGTCCGGTGGAGCGGAGCGTTCACCGCCGTCGCCGGCCAGAACCTCCCCGGCGGCAGGTACTACGACCTGAGCTACGCCGCCGACGCGGTCCGGGTGACGGTTCGCCAGCTGCCCGGCGTCGCCGTGAGCGACGCGCAGGCGACGGTGGGCCTTGCCGGAACGACGCCGATGACCTTCACCGTCGGTCTCGCCGCGCCGAGCTCCCAGACCGTTCAGGTCGACTATCGCACCCAGGACGGCACGGCGACGGCCGGCAGCGACTACGTCGCACGATCCGGCACCCTCACGTTCGCACCCGGGACCACGACGCTCCCGCTGGTCGTCACGATCAGCAAGGACGTCCTGCCCGAGCTGGTCGAGCGGTTCACCGTCGAGCTGTCGCAGCCGGTCAACGCCGTCCTTGCCGACGCCAGCGGCACCGGCACCATCACCCATGACGCCACGGCCGCCACGCTGCCGATCGTCACAGGGGCCAGCCCCAACACGGTCGGCCTCGGAGCGAACGGCGCCCCGGTGACGATCAGCGGCGAGAACTTCCTGCCCACATCGACGGTGACGTTGACGGGCACCCTCAAGCTGCTCGGCACCTCCTACGTCGACGCGGAGACCCTCGTCATCACCGTCAACGCCCTGGGCCTCACCACGCTTGGCCCCAATGACGTCACGGTCACGAACCCGGGCATCGGGTCGGACAGTTGCCTTGCCTGCCTGACCGTCGTCCCCCGGCCGCAGCCGCTCAGTGCCTCCCCGGTTCTTGCCACCGGCGCCACGGCTGCAACCGTCACGATCACAGGTACCGCATTCAAACCGGGCAGCGTGGTCAACATCACGGGTGGCTCGGGCGTCACGCTGACCACCACCTACGTCTCGGCCACGACATTGCGGTTGTCCGTGACCGTCTTCAAGACGGCAACGTTGGGTGTCTACGACGTCAAGGTCATCAACCCGGACGGCGGTGTCGGCTTCTGCACGGGCTGCTTCAGGGTCATCGCAGGCCCCACCGTGACGTCGATGTCACCTGACTCCGTGGCCAAGGGCAGCACCACGAATGTCACCATAAACGGCACCGACTTCGCCGCCGGGGCGACGTTGACACCGCCGTCCGGCGTGACGTTCGCCAACGTCGCGGTGGTCAACTCCACGACCATCACCGCCCGGCTGACCGTCGCGGCGACCCGGTCGCGCATCAACGGGCTGCTCGTCACCGTCGTCAACCCGGCCTCGGCCGGCTCGGGTTCCGGCGGCTGCAACTGCCTGAACATCGCCACCATGCTCACTGTCGACGACGCCGCTGCCACCGTCGGCGACGGCGGTCCCGTCGACATGGCCTTCACCGTGCGCCTCGACGCTTCGGTGCAAGCGCAGGTCCGCGTCGACTACCGGGCCGTAGCGGGCAGCGCGACGTTGGGCACCGACTTCGGCGGGACGACGGGAACGCTCACGTTCCCCCCCGGTGTCACCGTTCTCCCGGTGACGGTGACGATCCTGCGTGACTCCGGATTCGAGCCGGTCGAGACCTTCACCCTCGTCCTGAGCAATCCGGTCAACGGGGCGCTGCAGGACGGCGTAGCAGTGGGGACCATCACGCACAACGGTTCCGCCGCGGCCGCGCCGGTACTGACCGGTCTGAGTCCGGACACCGTCGGGCCTGGCGCCTCGGCTCGTGAGCTGACGCTCGACGGGCGCAACTTCGAGCCCAACACCACGGTGAGCAGCCTTGGCAACGGCGTGACGATCACGGGCACCACCTACGTCAACCAGTCGACGATGAGGATCACGGTCAGCACCTGGGCCACCTTGACGCCGCAGACCCGTGATGTCACGGTCAGCACACCCGGAGCCGGCAGCAGCACCTGCGCCGGCTGCCTGCGGGTGACGGCGAAGCCGAACCCGACAGCCGCAGGCCCGTCGCTGGCCACGGGTGCGACCCAGCGCATCGTCACGGTCACGGGAACTGACTTCAAGTCAGGCAGCGCCGCGGTCTTCCAGGGCGGTACCGGGGCCAAGGTCACCGGCACCGAGTACGTGTCGGGGACCTCCTTGCGGCTGACCGTCGACATCACCGCCACGGCGAGCGTCGGCCAGTTCGACGTGAAGGTCACGAATCCCGACGGAGGAATCGGAAGTTGCACAGGCTGCTTCACCGTGACGGCCGGGCCGACGGTCGTGTCCATGACACCGCCGACAGTCCTGCGAGGCACCACGCTCTCGGTGACCATCGCCGGGACCCGGTTCGTCAACGGTGCACAGGTCGTGGGTCCGGCCGGCGTCACGTTCACCAACGTCGTCGTCGTCAGTCCGATCCTCATCACCGCCCGCATTGCTGTTGACGCCGGCGCCGCGCGCGGCTCGAACCTGCTGATCACTGTCGTGAACCCGGCCTCGGCCGGCTTCGGGCAGGGCACCTGCAGGTGCTTGGGCATCACCATCTGAGGCGCTCGCCGGTTGTGTCCCCAGCGGCACGCTGCCACCCTGCCTGCGCCGCCTTCATAGAGCCGTGTGGCTGGCGATGCGCGATCGTGGTGGGGGGAACCAGATGCGGCGACGTTCAACTTTCTCGCAGCCGTTCGGGACCGACTGACGTTCTGGTGCTGACGTCGCTGATCGGTGCGCTCGGACAGCGAACCGTCGCCGGTCTCTACGCCGGTGCGGCCTACGTGTTCGTGCTCTCGGCAGCTGGCTGGACCGAGCGGTCGAGCTTCCGGGATCCCGACGGCGCCGCCGACGCCGACCTGGGGACGTCGGTCGCCGTGGACGGTGACTCCGTAGTCGTGGGCGCGCCGGCCACCAACGCCAACCGACCGGATGACAAGGCGCTGCCTACGTGGTCAGCCGCGCAAACCACGACTGACAGCAACGCCCAGCGTTGCAGTTATGCAGTGCACGTCACATTACGCATAGTTTGGCTGGCATCGTCGCGGGTATGACAGACAGCGTCAACGAGCGCCACCGAGCACCTGGGAGATTCGATGTCTGAACGCAACACACTTCTACGAAGCCTGCACGATGTCGGACTGGCGGCATGGTTCGGTGGCTCGCTGATGGGCGCCGTGGGCCTCAACGCGGCCGCCGGGGTCGTCGATGACCCGAAGCAGAGATCACGCGTCGCCAGCGCCGGGTGGAATTCCTGGACCCCGGTCAACGCTGCGGCGATCGGCGCCCACGTGCTGGGAGCTGCGGGCATGCTGATGGCAAACCGCGACAGGGTCCGCAATCAGCAGGGAGTCGGTGCGAGCAGCGCGGTCAAGACAGCACTGACCGGCCTCGCCCTGGGAGTGACCGCCTACAGCCGGATCGCCGGCAAAAAGGTGTCCGACGCCGGTGACGTGCCGGTGCAGTCCGGGGCCGAGCCCAACGAGCAGACGCCCTCCGACGTAGCGGAGGCGCAGCGAGTACTTCGAGGCTTGCAGTGGGCCATCCCCGCCTCGACGGGCATCCTCCTGGTCGTGTCCGCCCTTCAAGGCGAGCAGCAACGCGCCGACGAGCAGGCACGCGGGCGGCTGTCGAAGGCCATTCAGCGCCGGACGGGTAACTGAGCAAACCGTTGCCGCGCGATCTGATCGGAGCCCGCTTATGACGACGCCGATGCTCCAGGCTGCGCCTGCGCAGAGCGTCCACGTGACTGATGTCGGTCTGTTCGGACCGGCATCGGTGACGTGGCGGATCCACGAAGATCCATCGATGCTGCTGGCCGGGCTGCGATCGCTGTTATTGCAGGCTGTGCATCCATTGGCGCTGGCCGGGTTCGACGCCAACTCGTCATACCGGGTCGATCCGTGGGGACGGCTGCGCCGTACCGGCGAGTGGGTGGCCACGGTGACCTACGGCACCACGGAAGAGGCCGAGACCGCAGGTCGTCGACTGCGGGCCCTGCATGCCAGACTCGCCGCCGGGATCGAACCCGAGACAGGGTTGCCCTACCGCGTCGACGACCCTGAACTCCTGCTGTGGGTGCATTGCACCGAGGTGGACTCCTTCTTGACCACGTTCCGGCGCAGCGGAGGCCGGCTGAGCGACTCAGAAGCCGACCGCTACGTGGCCGAGATGCGTGCCTCTGCAGCCCTTGTGGGACTGGACCCCCGCGCCGTTCCGACGACTGTCGCAGCCATCGAGGACTACTACCAGCGCATCCGGCCACAGCTCCGGGTGACGGCGTTGGCACGGCGCAACCTCGGCTGGGGGTTCGCTCCGCCCATGCCAACATGGGTCTCATTGGCGACGCCGGCCCGTCCCGCCTGGGCCACGTTGGTCGGCGTCGCAGTAGCTTTGCTGCCGCCGTGGGCACGCAGGATGTACGGGTTTCCTGGCCTGCCCACCTCTGACCGCGCCGCGACCCTGGCCACGCGCGGCATACGTCGAAGCCTGCTTCTCATACCCGACCGCTGGACGGACAGTCCCGCCCGTCGCGACGCACGACGTCGGACCGGATCATGACGAAAGGGGCGGCGCATGAGCTCGCCACAGACAGACCTGTGACCACCACGCGCACCGTTGAGGACAGATACACCGTGCCCGCCTTCGCGCCGCGCGGTGAGCTACGCATCCGGGTGCCCTCGGCGCTCGATGCCGCTTCTCGACGATTGCTGGCCGCCATGATCGGGGAACTGCTCGCTCCGGGCGGCCGGAGGTTGAGTATCGATCTGGGCCGAGGCCGGGGGCTGGACGCCTCGCTGCTGCGGCAGCTGCGGACCCTCCGCGCGAGCATGTCGAGGCTGGACTGTGAGTTGACCGTTTCCGCCTCGGAGGACGAACCCCGATGGCTGCTCCAACTCACCGGGCTATCCGCCACCCGTTTTGCGGGCGTGGCAACGGCGCAATCTGGCCCGCCCGCTGGGGCCGACGCCGCAATGATGGCTCCCTAACGGGGTCCAGGACACAGCCGCTGAGGATGCCCCGAGAGGAGTGCTCGTCGATGTCGACCGAGGTTCCCGGCGACGGCGCAGGGCTATCCATTAAGGCCGTCAGCGATTTGCTCGCCGTACCGGCACCGACGATCCGCTCGTGGGAGCGGCGCTACGGCTTGCCGAAGTCTTCGCGCACCGCCGGCGGCCACCGCCGATACTCTCCCGCGGATGTGGCAACCCTTCGGCTGATGCGAGACGAAGTCAACTCGGGTCGCCGGCCGGCCGACGCGGCTGCGCTGGTCCGAGACACCAGCGACAGCCAGGCGCCCCATCGCCCGCTCATCGAGGCGTTCCTGCACGTCACCCAGACCCTGAGCGCCCGCGAACTGGACTCCCTGCTCGACCGATGCCGCGACAGGCTCGGCATCGAGGAGACGATCGCCGGCGTCGTCCTGCCCGGCATGCGTGAGGTCGGCCTGGCCTGGCAAACCGGCGAATACGACACCGCACAAGAGCATCTCGTCACCCAGGCGACTCGTGGCTGGCTGAAGAAGATTCTGTTCCTGGGACCCGTTCCGTGGCACCGGCAGACCATTGTGCTGTGTTGCGGACCGGCCGAGCTGCACACCATCGGGCTCGAGGCGATGGAGGTTCTGCTCAGCCAGCGTGGGTGGGAATGTCACATGCTCGGCGAGAACACCCCGCCCGACGCCCTGACCGCGGCTATCCGACGGACCGCTGCCGCAGCCGCCATCGTGGTCTCGCACATCGGGAAGAATCGCGGAGCAGCGATCGCCAGCATTAGGCTGACGGATCTTCTCAGTATCCAGGTGTTCTACGCCGGAAACGCCTTCCTGGCTCCGCCCGCGCGCACCGGCATCCCCGGAACGTACCTTGGCGAAGATCTGCGCGTGGCCGTCGACATCGTCTCCCACAGCCTGCAGGAGACCGAGCGACCCTAGGCCCGCTGAGGCCGAGGCGATCAGCCGGGTCGTCCCCTCCGTCACAGGGCCTTGCACCTTGAGGGGCTGCGCGCTAGGTTGGCCTCAGTGCCTCGAACCTATGCAATATCCTCCCAATCATGAAGCGGTTGGGATGTGACCAGCGAACGCTCCGGCCCCGCGACCAGGCCACACCGCCGGTCATCGAACAACATCACAGCCGATCCGTGGGCGTTTCTGGCGCTGACGCGAACCGGATCGTCGACATTTCAGGGGGAGCCATGACTGCGGGACGTCAACGTCCGGATGGTGGCGCCACCAAGGTCGCCAAACGGCAGCACACGACGCAGGTGGCGCACGACCTGCTGGTGGAGTTGCGCAGCCCAACCCTCGACATCAAGCGCCACGACGAGATACGCGACCTGCTCGTGGGCATGCACCTGCCACTGGCCCGGCATCTGGCGCGCCGATTCAACAACCGCGGAGAGACGTTGGACGATCTAGAGCAGGTTGCGAACGTGGGGCTTCTCAAAGCCATCCTCGGCTTCGACCCCGACCGACGGGCAGACTTCGCCAGCTACGCCGTTCCGACGATGCTGGGGGAGCTCAAGCGGCACTTTCGCGACAAGGGGTGGAGCGTGCAGGTCCCGCGCCGCCTCAAAGAACTGAAGCTCGATGTCACGAGGGCCAATGACATGCTCACCCAGGGCCTGGGTCGAGTGCCTACGGTCCACGACCTGGCCAGCCACCTGGGCGTGGAAGCGGCCGACATCCGCGAGTGCCAGATCTCTTCACGGGCGTACTCCACACTGTCGCTGTCCGAGCCGGTTGGCACCGAAGACCCGGAGACCAGGTTGGCCGACGTCCTCGGCGACCTGGACCCAGGCATGGAGTTCGTCGAGGATCGTGAAACCCTTCGGCCCCTCATCGAGGAGCTGCCGCCGCGCGAGCGGCGCATCATCGCGATGCGCTTCTACGACAACATGACCCAGACGCAGATCGCCACCGACATCGGCATCTCTCAGATGCACGTCTCCCGGCTGCTGTCCCGCTCCTTGGCGCACCTACGCGAGGGCATCCTCACGGGCACCCGTGCACTCAGTACCGCCGGCTCGGGGTCGTGAGAGCCACACGTTGAGTGGGACGTCGCAGGAGCGCGGGCTGCGAGAGATCCTGCCGTTCCTGGTCACTCATCGTCGTCGCGGCACAGGCAGAACGGCCGCGCGGCCGGATCGAGCAGTACCCGCACGTTGTCCCGGGGCTGGAAGTCCGCGACCGTAGCGCCCAGCGCGACAGCCTCGCCAACGGCGGAGTCAAGATCTCCTACCTGGAAGTCGAAGGCGCTGCGACAATGGCCGTGCCCGGCTCTTCATGACCGATCGGCCAGTCGAGCAGCTTGGAGTAGAACGCCGCCAGGGCGCTGGGATCGGGGGCCTCGATAGCGGTGCCCCACCACATGTCCATGGTTCGTGCGCGCACGAGCCGAGTGTAGGGACGACGGGGTCCACGTGGTCATCCCTGAGCCGTCCCGCTCCTCGACAGAGTTGTCAGGTTTTGGTCCGCCAGGGCGGAAGTGAGACGCGACACAAGCCTTGCGATCGCGGCACGAAGTTCTTCCCCGCCATCGACACGGAACGCAAACGGCACGCCGGCCAACCACTCCTGCGCATACATCACCGGATTGCTCGTGCTGCCGACGAGCACGCACCCGTCTCCGGATGGTTCAAGCCGTCCCATGGGAAGCCGGATCCACGGCGCCACGTCGACTAGTGGAGCGTCGAACACGACGCGGGTGGGAAACTCCCGCCCAGTGCCCAGGTTCTCCTCCAGTACCGCCACCGGGTCGAGGCCGTCATGCGGCTCGAACTCGTGCGCGGTCTGCTGGACCGCGCGGATCCGGTCGAGCCGGTAGGTGCGGATTGCGTCCGCGCGATGGGAGTGGCACAGGAGATACCAGCGCCCGTGGCGGACGACGACCGCCCAAGGGTCCACCTCGGTTTCCCACTCGTTGCCCGACTCGCTGCGATACGCGACGAGCACGCGACGTCGGGCCGCGATGGCAGCGACGAGTGCGCTGGCGATGGCGGGATCTGGACGAGCCGAATGCCGATCAGGCGCAGCGGCGGCATGCTCTCGCAGCGCCGCCGCTTGCCGGCCGACGTTCTCGGGCAGTGCCCGGATGACCTTGCCCAGGGCATTGCCGACAAGATCGTCGACGTCGACGGCTGCAGGCTGGCCGTCGAGCACCGCCATGACCAGACCGGTTGCCTCAGCCTCCGTGAAGACGACCGGGGGCAACCTCGTCCCGCGCCCGAGCCGGTACCCGCCATAGGGGCCACGGGCTGACTCGACGGGGATTCCTGCTTCCCGCAGGATCCCGACGTACCGTCGCGCGGCCCGCTCCGTCACACCCAACCTCTTGGCGAGCTCGTCGGCCGTCACGCCGGGGCGGGTCTGGAGGATGTCGAGGGCGCGCAGAGCTCGTGCGGTGGGGCTGGGATTGCTCGACACGCGAGCAGAATAGGTGCCCACGAGATGAACCGGACGACGAACGTCCGGAACTGGTCCTAGCGTGGTGTCCGTGACCGAGTTCGGCGAGCAGGACCTCACCGGAGCATGCCTCGAGCGAGTCAGCCTCCGGGC
>JACCXW010000194.1 GCA_013696785.1 Geodermatophilaceae bacterium
CATGAGGAGCAGGCCGAAGGCCAACAGCGGTCCGGCCATCGCACCCGCGGTGTCCATCGCCCGGTGTACGCCGAAGGCGCGTCCCAGGATGGACGGGTGCACGCTGCCGGCAATCAGCGCGTCACGAGGGGCGGTCCGGATGCCCTTGCCACCTCGATCCAGCGCCACCACGACGGTCAGCGGCCCGACCTGGCCGCCGGCGGCGATGAGGCCGAGCTTGGTCACCGCGGACAGGCCGTAGCCGACCTGACAGACCGCCTTCGGCCGGCCGACGCGATCGGACACGTAGCCACCAGCCAGTCGCAGGAAGACAGTCGCGCCCTGGTAGACACCGTCGATGACCCCGAAGGCGAGTGGGGACAGTCCGAGCGCCACGGTCAGGTAGATCGGGAGCACCGCGGCGACCATCTCCGAGGAGATGTCGGTGAGCAGGCTCACCGTGCCCAGCGCGAACACGGTGCCACCGACCCGTTCACGGCGCGTATTCGCTGCGATCGCCTTGCCCTCCGGCGTCTCGACGACCGGCGCCCTGGCGACCGGCGTCTTGACGACCGGCGTCTCGGCGACCGGGGTTGAGCGAAGCGACGGGTACATCTATTCCCCCATCGCTACTCTGCGCACCTGCGCTGCGGCCGACCGTGTCATCTGTCGCGTGACAGTCCCCCCATCATGCCGCACTTCGTCACTCGTCGTGGTCGCTCGCGAAAGAGCGCGTCCCGACAGCCGACTCAGTCGTCCTCGGGTGAGTGCCGCCGGAAGCTCGCCGCCAGCCACGAGCCGAGGCTCAGGGATACCAGTCCGTGGCTGTCGGACTGCGCGGCGGTGCCCGGTTGAGCGGTCTCCCGCGTGGCGGGAGCCAGCCGCCATGTGGTGACGTATCCAGAACGCGCGTCGCTCGGCCCCGCTCCGAGTGAGATGCCCATCAGCGTCTCGCGACCCTGCCCAGTAACGGCCCGCCCACTAACGGCCCGCCCATCAACGGCCCGCCCATCAGTACGCCCCGGAAGGGCGAAGGACAGCTCCGAGCGTTCTCATGAGGATGACCAGATCCGAGGTGAGCGACCAGTTCTCGACATAGCGCAGGTCGAGGCGGACCGACTCCTCCCACGACAGGTCGGACCGGCCGCTGACCTGCCACAGCCCGGTCATGCCCGGCTTGACTGCCAACCGCCGCAAGGTGTCCGGCACGTACAGCTCGACCTCGGACGGCAGCGGAGGCCGCGGGCCCACCATCGACATCCGCCCAGAGAGCACGTTGAACAGCTGGGGCAACTCGTCGAGGGAGTACCGGCGCAGAGTGCGCCCGATGCGGGTGATCCGCGGATCGAGTCGCATCTTGAACAGCACGCCGTTGCCCTCGTCTTTTTCCAGCAGGGCCGCGAGCCTCGCCTCGGCGCTGTCCTGCATGGTGCGGAACTTGTACACGGTGAACGGCTGCCCGTCTTGGCCGACCCGCACCTGGCGGAACAGCGCCGGTCCCGGACTGTCACGGCGGATGAGTACGGCGATGATCACCATCACCGGCGCGAGCAGAACGAGGATCAAGGCGGCCATGAACCGGTCGATCAGCGTCTTCACGACCCGCCGAGCGCCCGTGAGCTCTGGGTGCTCCACATGCAGCATGGGCAGCCCGTCGATGGGTCGGATCGTCGTACGGGGTCCGGCAGCGTCCATCAACGCCGGCGCGACGATCAGATCGGTGTCGGACTTCTCCAGCTTCCAGGCCAATCGGCGAAGCGCCTGGGCGTCCAGTTCCGGGCAGGCGAGTACCGCGACCGTGTCCGCGCCGGTGCGGGCCACCGCTTCCGCGGCGTCGTCGAAGCTCCCGACGACGGGCACGCCGACGTCACTCAGTGCGCCCGCCCGGATCCGGTCAGCCGGCAACAGGGCGCCGACGACCTTCATGCCGTGGTGCGGGAGTCGCTGCAACTGGCCGCACAGTCCGGCCACCGCCCGCTCGTAACCCATCACCAGAACTGGTCGCATGCACTCCCCGCGGGCGCGCGCCAGGTGCAGGCGATGTCGGAGCAGGTGCCGGCCGGCGAGCGTGCCCAGCGCAGTCACCGGCAGCGTGATCAGCACATAGCCCCGGGCGAGTTCGAAGTTCACCGCGTAGGAGGAGCCCACGAGCAGGGCAGTCAGCCACAGGGCGGCGTTCGTGACGCGGCGGTACTCGTCGTTGCCGACGAAGAGGAACCGTGGCTCGTAAGCGCGGCACACGGCGAGGCTGAGCAGCCACGCCACCGGGAGCAGCACGGTGAGCACGAGGTAGGGGATGCCGGTCCGGCCCGCTTCGAAGCGGAGCAGGCCCAGCAGTGCGCCGACCAGGCCCACTGCTATGTCCAGCAGGGCGGCGCGTAACACATAGCGGCGCTGCCATTGCGCCGTCGTGATCGCGGGACGCGCGATCCGGATCGTCCGCGGCTGCGCAACAGAGGCGCCTAGAAGGGCCGTCACACGTTTCCCCTGCCAATTGCGTCAGTCGGTGAGCCGTTGATTTGACAACATCATCACGCAGAGTGCTGCCGTCGATGACCGTAACGGTCCAAAGGAGGCGGCGTTACCCCCTAGACGGGTGAATGTTTACCAAACGTGACCTGTCTTCCTCGATCCGGCATGAACTCGTCACTCCCCCGCACCGTGCGAATACGAACGGTGACGGATCCGTCCGCTAGGCAGGTCTCCTAAAGCGCGTGGAAGACGTTCTGACTCGGTTCGAGGCCGTGAGCGAGCAGCGACTCCACTGCGTCGGCTGCGCGGTCGACCAGGACTGCGACATCGGCCCGGTCTGCCGAACGGAAGTCGTGCAGCACGTAGTCGGCCGGGTCCTGGCGTCCGGGCGGCCGGCCGATCCCGAACCGCACCCGCAGGTAGTCCCTGGTTCCGAGCGCGGTGGTGATCGAACGCAGTCCGTTGTGCCCGTTGTCGCCACCGCCGAACTTCAGCCGGACCGCGCCGAAGGGCAGGTCCAGCTCGTCGTGCACCACGACGATGTGCTCAGCCGGTACGCCGTAGTAGCGATGCAGGCCCGCGACCGGGGCGCCGGACAGGTTCATGTACGTGAAGGGCTTGGCCAGGACCGTACGACGGCCGGCGAGTCGGCCCTCCAGCACATGCGCGCGTGCCTTGTGCGCCTTGAACCGGCCCGCCATCCGCTCGGCCAGCAGGTCCACGGCCTGGAAGCCGACGTTGTGCCGATTGCCGGCGTAGGACGATCCGGGGTTGCCCAGACCGACGACGAGCGCCGCGTCCTCGGGAGACCACTCGGGTGCTCGCGCCGTGACCTTCTGGGTGGTTCCTTCGGTGCCGCCGGGATCGGTGCTAGCTGGAGTCGCCGTCACCCTGATCGGTGTCCGATCCGCCTTCGCCGCCGCCGTCGCCACTCTCGTCGGCGGCAGCCTCGGCCTCGGCCTCGATCTCGGCGTCGGTAGCCTCGTGCTCGATGCCGGCCTCGGCCTCGGCCTCGGCCAGTTCGGCTTCGAGCTGCTCGGCGGTGGGGGCGCCCAGGAAGCCGACCACGAGCGCGTCGGGGTCGGTGAGCAACGTCGTCCCGCTCGGGAGCCGGACGTCGCGGGCCACGATGCTTCGCGTGACGTCGTACCCGGAGATGTCCAGGGTCACACGCTCCGGGATATGCGTCGCCTCGGCCTCGACGCTCAGGGTCTGCAGGTCGTGGTTGACGAGCGTGTCGGGAGCAGGCTCTCCGGTCAGGACGACCCTGATCTCGACGGTCACCCGCTCGCCGCGGCGGACCAGCAACAAGTCAACGTGCTCGACGGTGCCGCGGATCGGATCGCGCTGGATCGCCTTGGGCAGCGCCAGTTCGGAGATTCCGTCCAGGCCGACCGTGAGGAGCGTGTTCGCGCCACCCCTCATCGCCTGCGAGAACTCGCGGGCAGGCAGGGAGATGTGCCGGGGGTCGAGACCGTGACCGTAGAGGACGGCCGGAATCTTGCCGGCGCGACGCGTCCGGCGGGCACCGCCCTTGCCGAACTCGGTACGGGTCTCGGCGTCGATGCGGATTTCGGCCACGGAAACGATCTCCCTGCTCATCACGGCTGCGCCGACCGACTGGCCGACGGCTGTGCCGACTGGGTCGGCAGCGGCCCGGCAGGACAGCGGCACGTCGATCACGGGGCCACAGGGGCGTCCCTCGCCGGGCAACTCGCCCAGGGTACCCGGCCGCCGGCAGCCGTCGAAATCGGCTTCCGACAGGTCGCGACACCCGAGGTTAGTTACTAGGCTCTGGGCTTCAGACGGGTAGTTTCCGGCCGGGAGGAATCGGCGCATGCGCATCCACGATGTTCTCCGGCACAAAGGGTCGGCGGTGGCCACGGTGACCCCGGAGGCCACGGTCGGTGAGTTACTGGCCGCTCTCAGCGAGCACGGCGTCGGCGCCCT
>JACCXW010000195.1 GCA_013696785.1 Geodermatophilaceae bacterium
CCGGGAATCTGGATCGTCCCGACTGTGGCGAGGAACGCGCCGCCGCTCAACCGTCCCGCGACAAGGTTGCTCAGGACCTCGAGGTTGACCTTGCCCTTCGTCACCTCGAAGGTCCCCTGGTTGTCCAGCGCGGCGGCGATCCGGTAGGTGGAGACGTTGGACAGCTGGCTCACGCTGAGGGTCGCCGTGCTGTCGTTGACGACGGCCGCGCCCGGGCTGCCGTCGGTGAGGATAGCGCTGGCACAGCTGGTGCCGACGACGAGCCTGGCGGCGTTCTCCAGGACGGAACCGCCCTGCACGGTCAGGGCGGTTCCACACCCGATGTGGGTGAGCGTCCCGCGGTTGAGCAGCCGGGATCCGCCGTTGACGGTGAAGTTGTCCAGGGTGGCCGTCCCGGACGTGGGGATGGTCAGGACCCCGCCACCACTGAACGTCGCGGTCGCGCCGCCGGTGAGCGAGCGGACGGTCGGATTCCCGACGAGGGTGCCGCTGCGCAGCGACAGCGCGGCGACCGTGACCCCGGCCGGAACGTCGATCGTCCCGCCGTCGAGCACGAGCATGCCGTCGCCCGCCACCGTTGCGGCCGAGACCAGCAGTGTCCCGCCGGTCACGACCAGCTCCCCGGGGGCCGGCACGGTGTAGCTGCCGCCGGTGGTGCCGGCCGGCGCCACCTTCAGCGATCCGGCGGTGACGGCCACGCTGCCGCGGTTGTCCAGCGGCGCGTCCAGGCTGTAGGTGTCGGTCGCCTCCTGTGCCACGACGAAGTCTGCGCCGGCGTCGTTGACGACCACCGAGCCGGCGGAGCCGTCGGAATAGATCCGGTGTCCGCAGCTGCTCGCGGCGGTGAAACGTCCCGAGTTCTGCAGCACTGCGCCGTTGTATAGGTACAGGTAGTCGTAGCACTCGTCGTGCGTCAGTGTCCCCTGGACGACGAGGCGGCGGCCGTTGTCCAGAACCAGGCCGTTCGTCGTGACGGACGTGCCGGTCGCCAGCGTCGTCGTACCCGCACCGGTGAGGATGGCGTTGTCCGACAGCGTCGGCGCCCCGGTCAGCACTACGTCGGCGGTGCCGCCGACCGTCCCGCCCATTCGGATCTGCAGGTCGTTGATGATCGAGTCGCTGGTGCCGCTTCCGGAGCCGATCGTCAGGGTGCCGCCGTCGATGGTCAGGCTCGGTCGTACCGAGCCCTGGGTGGAGAAGTCGATGCCGGCGATCGTGCGCCCCAGGGATACGTAGGACACGGCCGTTCGTACCGGCGCCGTCGCCACGCAGGCGACGTCGGTCGTCAGTGGGATGCGCCCGCCGCTCTGTCCGCCCGCGCTCAGCGACCAGTTGGAGCTGAGCGTCCAGCTCGTGCTCGTGGCACCGGTCCAGTAGACCGAGCACGGTGCGGTGGCGGCCGCGGAGGCCGGCGGAACGGGTGCCAGGGCGGCGAGGCCGAGCACGGCCGCAGTGACGAGAACGGTACGCCGCCGGGTCGCCGCTGCCGGTTGTACGACGAGGGTGGCCGAGGAACGTGCTGCTGACATGGGCCGTCTACCGACTCTCTCAGGGGCTGCAGGCCAGCGCAGCCGCGCGGCCCAACGCCGTGAGCATACCGCTGAGCTTGCTGAGCGTAGCAATGCCACTACTTTAAGCTATAAAAGCTACATACCCTAAGTAGGTGTTTCGCTACGCTCCGTAGCAATCGGCGCTAGCATCAGGCCACACCCACTACTGAAGCGGTCGCCCATGCGCACAACGCTCGACACCTATCCGGCCAGCCACCCTGGCTCGCCACGCTTCGATCCCACTCGGGTCCGGCCCGTTCCCGGCGGTACGCAAAGCCGCTCAAGCTTCGTCGGCTCGGATTCGATCCTCTCCGACGACCAGGACCTGCACCTGCTGCGGCGGGCCACCTTCGGCCCGACCCCGACGCTGCTGGCCGACATCCGACAGCGCGGCGCGGCAACCTGGCTGGACGAGCAACTGCAACCGGCCCAGATCGACGACGCGGCGATGGACTCGCTGTTGCGGCGCTACACGTTGATCAGCGCACCGCTCAGCCAGTTGCTCTCGCTCACCGAGCCGAGACTGGCCTCCACCCAACTTGTCGCTGCCACGTTCGCCCGTCAAGTATGGAGCAAACGCCAGCTCTTCGAGGTGATGGTCGACTTCTGGAGCAATCACTTCAACGTCTTCACCCCGCACGTCGCCACGTACATTACGAAGCCCATCGAGGACCGCAGCGTCATCCGGCCGAACGCACTCGGGCGGTTCGAGGATCTGCTGCTCGCCAGTGCGAAGAGCCCGGCGATGCTCGCGTGGCTGAACAACGAGGACTCCCAGAAGGACGAGCCGAACGAGAACTACGGCCGCGAGCTGCTGCAGCTGTACACGGTGAGTCCCGCCGCGGGGTACTCGGAGGCCGATGTCCTCAACAGCGCTCGGATCCTGACCGGTCGTTCCACCGACGACCTCGGGTCCTTCCTGTACAAGAAGGACTCGCACCACGTCGGCACGGTCAAGGTGATGACCTGGTCCTCGGCCAACGCTTCGGCGACCGGCGGAATGGCTGTCGGGGACAGTTACCTGCGCTACCTGGCCCGGCATGAGCAGACCGCGCACGCACTGTCCCGTAAACTTGCGATCCGGTTCGTCAGCGACGATCCTCCGCCGGCGCTGGTGGAGATGCTCGCCGGCGTGTACCTCGACGGGGGTACGGCGATCGTGCCGTGGCTGCGGGCCTTGTTCGAATCACCGGAGTTCGCCGCGGCGGTTGGGCGGAAGACCCGGCGGCCGACCGAGGACATCATCGTCACGGCGCGGGTGCTCGGCCTGCAGCCGCCGACGACGGGTGTCAAGCCGATCGGAACTTTGGTGGCCGACTGCGGCCGGATGGGCCAACCTCCGCTCGGTGAGTTCGAGGTGACCGGTTACTCCGATGTCGCCTCCGGTTGGTACTCCGTGAGCGCCACGCTCGGACTGTGCAACCTGCACCGCAGCATTGCCCGCGGCTATCCCAAGACGCTGCCGCGCCCGGAACTGAGCACGTTGCTCGCCGGGCCTGCCATGGCGACCCACGGCGCGATGGTCGACCGACTCAGCGTTGCCCTGACCGGGCAGACCCTCCGTACCGATCACCGGAACGCCCTGCTGGCCTACGCCGGGATGACCGCGTCTCAAACCTACAACCAGGCATCGGTGAATCTGTGGCTCGCAGACCTGACCGAGATGGTGCTCGACTCCCCCTACCTGAAGCTCCGATGAACCCGCAGGGAGGCGTTCCCGCCTGCTTGATGTCCACCGAGAGCCGTGTCTTGGCCGCCGCCGAGACCGTGTCGGCCGAGCTGGGCGCGCAGAAGAAGCTGTGGGACCGCGGGTTCACCCGCCGCCGGCTCCTCGCCGGCGCCGGTATGGTCGCCGTCGCATCGATCGGCTCGCAACTGGTGACGACGAAGCACGCGTACGCCGCCGCCGGAACCAGCAACGGTAAGACGCTGGTGACGGTCTTCCTGCGCGGCGGAATGGACGGGCTGGCGACGGTGGTACCCCGCAACAACCCGACCTACATCGAGGCACGCGGCACCATCGGCATCCCGACCTCGACGCTGTTGAACCTGGACAGCACGTTCGGCATGCATCCCTCGTGCGCGCCGCTCTATCCGCTATGGCAGTCGGGAAAACTCGGCATGGTGCATGCGGTCGGCTCGCCGAGCTCCGACCGCGACCACTTCGCCTCCCAGGCGAGGATGGAGAAGGGCGAGGACACCGCCACCATCCCGAGCGGCTGGCTCGATCGTGCCTTGCTACTGGCCGGACCCGGTACGACGTTCCGTGCAGTCTCCGAGGGCAACACGGTCGCTGCGTCGTTGCAGGGCGATAACGACACCGTTGCCATGCAGGGCATCGGTGCGCTGGTCTTCACCAACCCCGCACCAAATCTCGCCTCGTCGCTGAGCGCCCTGTACACCGGGCTGGACAACCCGATCGAAGGACTCATGGAGACCGCCATCGCGGCCGTCGCCGCCGCAACGCCCATTCGGGCGACGCCGCCCGGACCGGCGACCGGCGCCGTCTACAGCGTGGACAGCTTCGGTACGGCGATGGCCGACATCGCCCGCCTGATCAAGGCCGATGCGGGCCTGCGAGTGGCGACCGTGGACTTCGGCGGCTGGGATCTGCACACGAACGCAGGGGTCTGGGACGACGGTGACCAGAAGAACTTCCTGGCCGACTTCAGCAAGACGATGGCCGCCTTCGCCACGGACATCGGCAGCCACATGGCCGATGTCACCGTCGTGACGATGTCGGAGTTCGGCCGCCGGCTGGAGATGAACGGCAGTGGCGGCACCGACCACGGGTTCGGTGGCCTGATGTTCCTGATGGGGGGAATGGTCAGGGGCGGGCGGATGCATGGCGATTGGCCCGGGTTGGAGACGCTCGACCACGGCGATCTGACGATCGCCAACGACTACCGCGACATCCTCTCCGAAGTCGCGCAGAAGACGTTGAACCTCGGCAATGTCAGCACGCTCTTTCCGAGGTACACCGCCGTTCCGAAGGGTGTCATGGTTTGACCGTTCGGAGACCTACCAGTTCGGGCGCAACGGATAGGCGGCCTCTCCGCCGCTCGCCTTGACTCCGAGCAGCTGGTGCAGCTGGATGTGGTCCTTCTCGAAGCCGATTCTCGAACCGGTCATGTACAGCGCCCAGATGCGCGCGCGGGCGAGCCCGACCTCGGCAACGGCCTCGTCCCAATGCTCGTTGAGATTCGCGCACCATCCGGCGAGCGTCATCGCGTAGTGCTCGCGCAGGCATTCCATGTGCCGGAGCTCGAAGCCGGAGTCCTGCATGACCGACGCGATGCGCCCGACGCCCATCAGTTCCCCGTCGGGGAAGACGTAGCGGGGGATGAAACCCGAGGCCTTCACCGGCTGTGTCGTGGTCGGCCGGGTGATGCAGTGGTTGAGCATCCGGCCCTGTGGGCGCAACTTCGCGAACAACCGGGCGAAGTACGCCGGCAACTCGCGCTCGCCGACATGCTCGGTCAACCCGATGGAGGACACCGCGTCGAAGCCGTCCTCGGGAACGTCGCGGTAATCGAGGTGGCGAACCTCGGCGAGGTCGGCCAGCCCCTCCTGGGCGATGCGCTTCTGGGCGAATTCGGCCTGCTGCTCGGACAGCGTCACCCCCAGCGCGCGTACGCCGTACTTTGACGCGGCGTGGATGACCATGCCGCCCCAGCCACAGCCGACGTCGAGCAATCGCATTCCTGGCTCGAGCCCGAGCTTGCGAGCGACCAGATCGTGCTTGGCCTCCTGCGCCTGCTCCAGGGTCGCCTCCATGGTCGGGTAGACCGCGCAGGTGTACGTCATCGACTCGCCAAGCACAAGACGGTAGAAGCGGTTGGACACGTCGTAGTGGTGTGAGATGGCGGTGCTGTCCCTGCGGCGGGAGTGTCGCCAGCCGTGCAACCGCACCTCCTCGGCGGGCTTAGGCACGGGCTGCAAGGTACGCAGCCCGAGACCGCGCAGGATCTCCAGCCGCTCGTTCCAGGACAGGTCTCCGACGGTGTCGCCGGTCAGCAGCATGAGGGCGTCGTACAGGTCGCCGCCGACCTCGAGGTCACCGGAGACAAAGGCCCTGGCCAGGCCGAGCTCGTGTGGGGATGTCACGAGGTAGTTCAAGGCGCGCTGGCGCCGGATCGCGATACGGACGGAAGCGTTGGCAGGCCCAGAACTGCTGCCGTCGTAGGCGTCCACCGCGATCGGCAGCTCTCCGAACGCATGCCCGAGCACCTCGGCTACCGGACGTCGGTGGCTGGTCAACGTGGCTCCTCCCTATCTGCCGCGCACGGTCTTGTTGAACAAGTCCAACAAGCGATCACCGGGGTCGTATTTCGCCTTGAGCTCCCGGTAGCAGTCCCCGTTGTAGAGCCGCCAGAACTCCCCTTCGGGGTAGAACGAGGTCGAGTACAGCGACTTGCGCCCGCCGAGGCTAGTGACTTCTTCCTCGATCCGGCGGTTGTGGGTTCCGTCCTCCTCGTCCGGCCGGAGCGCCACGGTCGACCAGAACCCCACGTTGACGTACAGCGTTGCGGGATCCAGCCGGTACAGCTGCCAGACGGCACTGGGGTCGCGCTGCTTCAGGGGGCAGATCCACACCGGGCTGATACCGGTGTCTCGATGCAGGAAGTCGAGGAACTCCGCGGCCCGGTCCACTGGGATCTCCACGTCCTGGACGACCCGCTCCTCGGTGGGCTTGCCCCTGGCCCGGTCGACTCGGCCCATCACCCCGTACCGCTGTTCCAGGCCGATCACCTTCCAGTACGTGTCCGAGCGCAGGTAGCGCTTTGGCACCAGCCGGCGAACCCACGGGACCTGTACGCCGAAGGCCCGCGAGCACCAGAACCAGTCGGTGTCCCACCGCCATAGGTAGTCCCGGGTGCTCAGGTAGTCCTCGCGCCGTTGCTGCAAGGAGCGGTAGTAGATGTCCATGCCCGTGTAGTCGCTGGTGAAGGGGGCGTGGTCGACGAAGGTCCCGATGGTGCAGTAGAGCTCGTCAGGGCCGAAGACTGTTCCGTCGACGAAGTCGACCGGGACACCGTCGTAGCTCGCGCTGCCGCAGATGTCGCCTAGCGCGGCGAGGAACGAGTCGGCGTCGGCGTACGGGAGGTGCTGCAGCCGGACGTACGTTCCCACCGGCTCCAACTCGATCCGTAACCGGGTCGCGTAGCCCAACGTCCCGTAGGAGTTCGGGAAGCCGTAGAACAGATCCGCGTGTTCGTTGTCCGGCCGTGCGGTGACGATGCGGCCGTCGCCGGTCAGGACGTCGAAGTCCAGCACCGACTCGTGCGGGGTGCCGTTGCGAAACGACGACGACTCGATGCCGAGCCCCGTGACGGCTCCACCGAGCGTGATGGTCTTGAGTTGCGGGACGACCAGCGGCATGAGCCCGTGCGGCAGCGTCGCGTCCACGAGGTCTTCATACGTCGTCATTCCGAGTACGTCAGCGGTGCGGGCAGCCACATCCACGGCCAGGACGCCGGCGAAGGCCGACACGTCCAACCGCTGTCCGGGAGCGGTCGTGCGGGGTCGGAACAGATTCGAGGTGCGTTTCGCCAGCCGAACCGGAGCATCGGGTGGCAGGTCGGCGTACGCACTGCGAAGCTGCTGGACAGCGTGGTCGTAGCGCTGCCGTGATCCCGAGGCAACTGTCACGCGTCAATCTTGGCTCACGCATCCGACAACCGCCCGGCGGCGGTCGCTCGCCAGGGCGGTGTCGTGCTTGCGGTCGGCGCTGCGTCGCGACCGCGGCAACGATGGTGTCCCGTCGCCATCGTCCTCATCCCGCTCGCCTGCCAATAGTCTGGCAGGGTGGCCGCCCGCTGCGTCGTCGGCGCGGCCATCCTCGACGGTCATGGGCGGGTGCTGGCCGCGCAGCGCGCGAAACCACCGGACCTCGCCGGGCGGTGGGAGTTTCCGGGCGGAAAGTTGCGTCCCGGCGAGAGCGAACACGACGGGCTCGTCCGCGAGTGCGCCGAGGAACTCGGCGTGACCGTGGCGCCACAACGGTTCGTCGGCGACGTGCCGATCCCCGGGAATCGGCGGCTGCGCGTCTGGACCGCACTGATCGTCCACGGTGAACCGACGCCGATCGAGCATCGGGAACTGCGCTGGGTCACCGCCGAGGAAATCGACGATCTCGACTGGCTGGAGCCCGACCGCCCGCTGCTGCCTGCGCTCAAACCCCTGCTCTCTGACGGCTACGGACAGGCATAGCCGATGTCCACAGGCGTGGCGGTCGACGCTTGCGGGGCAAGCACTTCCAGCGTGGCCGCGCCTCGCAGCGCTTCGCCGCCGGAGACGTCGAACTGAAGCGTTGCCGTCACCGGATCCTGACCCTCGCGTACGTCGATGACGGTGCTGCTTGTCCGCTCGCCGTCCGGCTGCAGCCACCGCAGCCGGAGTTCTCCCGGCGCCCCGTTGGTGTCGATGAGTGCGGTGAACACATACCTGGCACTCGGGCAGCTGCCACCGACGGTGTCGACAGAGACAGTCGCGCCGACGATGGACAAGGTGTCGTCACCGCGCGTGGAGACGACGAACACGCCGGTACCGACAAGGCCCAGTACGACGACAGCACCGAGCACGAGTGACGTACGCCGACGGCCGTGCGGTCGGGGGGCCGGGGGAGGGGACACCCGTGACGTCAGCCGGGGGGGCGCTACCCCGAGCACCGTGGAGGCGACTGGCTGCGCGGTACCGACCGGTGGTGGCGGCGGCGGCCAGGCCTCGGGCGGAACTGCCTCGAGGCGGTCGACGAGCGCCCGGGCGGTTAATCGCCGTGCCGGGTCCTTCTCCAAACCGGCGAGCAGTGCCGCGGCGGCAGCCGGCGGAAACCCGGGGAGTACCTGCTCCGGCGATGCGGGTGTGACGAAGCCGTGCTGCCCCAGCAGCGACAGTCCCTCGCCGAGGAACGGCAGTCGCCCCAGGAGCATCTCGTAGGCCATCACCGCGAAGGCGTAGTCGTCGGCGCGGCTGTCCGGTACATGCTCGGGTTGCATCGTCTCCGGGGCCATGTACGCCGGCGTACCGGTGAGCATGCCGTCCTGGGTCCGGAAGATCCCGGCGTCGGCGATCCGTGCGATGCCGAAGTCCCCGAGCTTGGCTCGCCCTCCGGACAGCAGGAACACGTTGGCCGGCTTGACGTCCCGGTGCACGATGCCGACTGCCGCGGCGGCATCGAGTGCGATGGCGACATCGTCGAGGATGCCAATGGCAACGGGGGCCGGGATGACGCGCCCGTCCAAAGCCTGTCGCAATGACTCGCCCGGCACGTACTCCATCAGCAGGACCGCGCTGCGCTCGGTGATGCGCAGGTCGTACACCGCGACCACCGCCGGGTGCGCGACGCGGGCGAGTGCCAGCGCCTCACGCCCGAATCGCGCCAACGCCTCCGGATCGCCGAGTACCCGGGCCGGGATGTGTTTGACCGCGACGAGCCGGCCGAGGATTCGGTGCCGGGCGAGAAGTACCTCGCCGAAACCGCCGCGGCCCAGCTCGCTGACTACCTCGTATTCCGGCAACCCTAGGTAGTCGAAGTCAGTCGTCGTCATCGTGCAGCCTCAGATCCTCAAGCGCATATGTGCGGAGTGTAGCCAAGAGTGCTCACTGACTGTAGTCTCCGCCACAGCCGATCAGGTGACATCCCTGGTCCGATCAAGAGCGGGTCTCATGGATTTTGCCGGGTTTGAGGTGCTTGGTCGGGTGGCTGAGGGTTCGACGGGGGTGGTGTGGCAGGCGCGGCAGGTGGCGCTGGGTCGGCTCGTGGCGATCAAGGAGTTGGCTCCGTCGTTGCTGGCGGCTCCGGGCTTCCTGGAGCGGTTCCGGGCTGAGGCGCGGGTCTTGGGTGGTCTCGATGATCCGCACGTCGTGCGGTTGTACGACTACGTGGAGGAGCCGCAGCGGGCCTATCTGGTTCAGGAGTGGGTCGACGGTGCGCCGCTGTCTGCGGTGCTGGATCGGCACGGTCGGCTGAGCGCCGAGCAGTCCCTCGGGGTGATCCGGGGTGGTCTGCTGGGGTTGGCGCACGCGCATCAGCGTGGGCTGGTGCACCGCGACGTCAGTATGGCCAACATTCTGCTCGACGCCGCAGGTGTGTCGAAGTTGGTCGACTTCGGGTTGGCGGCACCGTCGGGGTCCGCCGACGGCTTGGGCGGGTCGTCGGTGGGTACTCCGGCGTTCAGCAGTCCGGAGGCTGTTTTGGGGCAGCCGATGACGCCGCGCAGCGACGTGTATTCCGCGGCGGCGGTGTTGTTCGCGTTGTTGACCGCGCGGGCGCCGTACGTCGGTGATCTGCCGACGGTGTTGCAGGCGCACGTGACGGCGCCGACGCCGGCGTTGCCGGGTTTCGCGCCGCGCTTGACCAATCTGTTGTGGCGGGCGATGGCGAAGCGGCCTGAGGATCGCCCTGCTGATGCGGCGGCTTTTCTGGCGGAGTTGGAGGAGGCGGCGCGGGAGGCCTACGGAGCGGCGTGGCTGGGTCGGGCCTCGGTGGCCGGGTTGGCCACCGCCGGGGCGGTCGCCACCGGGTCTGTCGCGGCCTTCGGTGGCGCCGCCGCGCAGACCGCGGCGCAGGCTGTCAGCTACGGCGCCGCCACCACCCCGGCGATCCTCGCCGGCCAGCAGGTGCCCGCCGCAGCGGCGGTAGGCATCAGCAGACGCGTCCTCGGCCTCCCACGCGTCGCCCTGATGGTGGCCAGCACCGTGGTGGTAGCCGCCGTCGCGGTGACGGCCTTCGCCGTGACACGTGATTCCGGCGACCCGCAGACCGCCTCGGCCGAACGCAACCAGTCACCCTCAGCCGGGACCGACGGCGGCACGGCCGGAGAGACCGACGCCGCCACGACGAGCACCGGCGATCCGACGACGACCGCACCAACCACCACACCGCCTCCGGCCGTACCGGCCTTCCATGGCACCTACGACGTGGTGGTCACCGTCGCCAGCATCGAGGGCGTCGTGTACGACCCGCAGGCGATCGGAACTGTCACCAACCGCACGTGGGAGGCCACCGCCTCGTGTACGTCCGGTCCGTGCGACACGAGTGTGTCCTCCAGCAGCGGTCTGACGTTTGAATTCGTCTACTCCGGCGGCGGATGGACCTGGCAGGCGCCGAGCACCGTCCAGTGCGTGGATCTGGCAACCGGCGTACCGAACGGGCAGGAGGTCTCGTCGACCGTGGTCACGATTCTCACCCCGACCGCGCCGATCGACCCGACCGGCACCACGCCGATCGCAGGTTTCACAGGCACGACCGTGGAGACCGTGCCCGCCCCCAGCTGCGGCGAGGGCGCGCTCGTCTACACCAGCAC
>JACCXW010000214.1 GCA_013696785.1 Geodermatophilaceae bacterium
GTTGAAGAACCACAGGCCCTCACCCTCAGCGGGGCCAAGTGCATATCCCTGCGCTCCGAACGTCATGTCGCCTCCCACTCACTCCAGCGCCGCCGCGCGGCCCGAAGCCTGACTGTTGCAGCGGTCGGCTAGTAGCGTCAATGGTCGCTCAGGAGCACGATGGGCGGCTCCTTCGGTCGGCTGGCACCCGAGCCGGTTACTTCTTCTGGCCAGACGTTGCCTGGAAGCGGAACTCCACGACGTCGCCGTCGGCCATCAAGTAGTCCTTACCCTCGATCCGGACCCGCCCGGCCGCCCGAGCCTCGCTCATCGACCCGGCCGCGACGACGTCGTCGTATGACACGACCTCTGCCTTGATGAAACCCCGCTGGAAATCCGTGTGGATGACCCCGGCCGCTTCGGGCGCGGTCGCGCCGATGGGGATCGTCCAGGCGCGCGACTCCTTGGGCCCGGCCGTGAGGAACGTCTGCAGCCCGAGCGTGCCGAAGCCGACGCGGATGAGCTGGTGCAAACCGGGCTCGTCCTGACCTACGGACTGCAACAACTCCAGCGCTTCGTCCTCCGGCAGTTCGATCAGCTCCGACTCGATCTTCGCGTCCAGGAAGATGGCCTCCGCCGGTTGCACCAAGGCACGCAGTTCCTCGAGATAGCCCTCGTCACCGAGTTCGTCCTCGTCCACGTTGAACACGTAGAGGAACGGCTTCGCCGTCAGCAACGACAGTTCGCGCAACGCCGGCAGATCCGCTCCCGCGCCGTACAACGTCCGGCCTGAATTTAGGATGTCCCGGGCCGCACGTACGGCGTCCAGCTGCGGCTGGCTGTCCCTACGCAGCCGCGCTTCCTTCTCCAGCCGCGGCAGCGCCTTGTCCACGGCCTGCAGATCGGCCAGGACGAGTTCGGTGTTTATCGTCTCGATGTCGTCGCGCGGAGAGATCTTGCCGTCGACATGGACGACGTCGTCATCGTCGAACGCACGGATAACCTGACAGATCGCCGCGGCTTCGCGGATGTTCGCAAGGAACTTGTTGCCCAGCCCCTGACCCTCGCTCGCGCCCCGGACGATGCCGGCAATGTCCACAAACGACACCGCTGCGGGCACGATCTTCTGGCTCGCGAAGATCTGCGCCAAGACGGGCAGCCGAGGATCCGGTACGCCGACCACGCCGACGTTCGGGTCGATCGTGGCGAACGGATAGTTCGCGGCCAGCACGTCGTTCTTGGTCAGCGCGTTGAACAGCGTCGACTTGCCGACGTTGGGCAGCCCGACGATGCCGATGGTGAGGGTCACGACGCCCGAGTCTACGGCGGGACGGCCATGACCGATTCCCGCCAGCCGGCGGCCGGTGGTGGGTGACATCCTCGACCGGTGCTGACCGATCCGGTGTTGGACGACGAGCGCTACTACCGCGCTGTCGGCAGTCGAGACGCCCGGTTCGACGGCTGGATCTACGTCGGAGTGGTCACCACCGGGATCTACTGCCGGCCGAGTTGCCCGGCTGTGACGCCGAAACGGGTCAACGTCCGGTTCTATACCGCGGCCGGTGCCGCTCAGACTGCCGGATTTCGGGCTTGCCGGCGCTGCCGGCCCGACGCCGTACCCGGTTCACCGCTGTGGAACGTACGGGCGGATGTCGTCGGGCGTGCGATGCGGATGATCGCCGACGGTGTCGTCGAACGGGACGGGGTACCCGGACTGGCCCGTCGCCTCGGATATTCCGAGCGGCATCTCACCCGGCAACTCATGGCCGAAGTCGGAGCCGGACCGCTGACGCTTGCTCGGGCGCAGCGCGCTGATACCGCACGGCTGTTGATCGAGACGACGACGCTGCCGATGGCCGACGTGGCGTTCGCGAGCGGCTTCGCGAGCGTTCGCCAGTTCAACGACACGATCCGCACCGTGTTCGCGCGGACTCCGACGGAGTTGCGCAGATCCGCCCGCGCCACTGCTTCCACGCCCGGCACGCTGTCGCTTCGATTGCCGTACCGCGTCCCGTTCGAGGTCGGATCCCTGCTGTCGTTTCTCGCCGCGCACGCCGTTCCCGGCGTCGAAGAAGGCGACGCGACGGCGTACCGGCGCACCTTGGTGCTGCCGCACGGCCACGCGGTCGTGGGGTTCACCCCCGGCGGTGAGCACGTGGCGTGCACGCTGAAGCTCTCCGATCTGCGCGACCTCGCCGCTGCGGTTCACCGCTGCCGCCTGCTGCTGGACCTGGATGCCGATCCGGTGGCGATCGCGGAGGCGCTGGGCACCGATCGATGGATCGGTGATCTCGTCCGTGCCGCGCCGGGGCGGCGGCTTCCAGGCTCGGTCGATGCCGGCGAGACCTGTGTCCGAACCGTGCTGGGTCAACAGGTGTCCGTGGCCGGAGCAAGAACGCTCACCGGACGGCTCGTCCGGTCCGCAGGCGTTCCGCTGCCGGAACCGGACGGACAGCTGACGCATCTGTTCCCGACCGCAGCTGCCGTTGCCGACGCATCCGATGAAGCGCTGACCATTCCGGCCGCTCGCCGTCGTACGGTGCGGGGTCTTGCCGCGGCGATCGTCGAAGAGCGCGTCGTTCTCGACGCGGGCGCCGACCGCGCGGACGCCCAGCGCGCGCTGCTTGCGTTGCCCGGTGTCGGTCCCTGGACCGCTTCCTACGTTTGCATGCGAGTACTCGGTGACCCTGACGTCTTTCTCGACACCGATCTCGTCCTGCGCAAGGCGATGGCTGCGAGGGACATCCCGCTCGAGGCGATTGACCGTTGGCGACCTTGGCGGTCCTACGCAGCGATGCACCTGTGGGCTTCGCTAACTGCATGGTGAGGGAGGAATGTCCGTGTACAGCAGCACGCTCGACACCCCGGCCGGTCCGTTCACGATGATCGCGGACGACGACGCACTGCTCGCCAGTGGGTGGACGTCCACGGTGGACGATCTGCTGCCGCTGGTGGCGCCCGCCTTACGGCCCCGGCAACTCTCTGCCCGACCGGAGCTCGGCCAGTTCAGCCGGGCCGTCGAGCAATACCTTGGCGGCGACGCGGACGCCGTCACGGCCGTCCCCGTGACGCAGCGGTCAGGCCCTTTCCTGGAACACGCGTGGAGCGTCCTGCGGGCAGTTCCGGCCGGAGCCCCACTCACATATCGGGAATACGCCGCGCGGTGTGGACGACCGGACGCGATCCGGGCCGCGGGCAACGCGTGTGCCCGCAATGCCGCGGCACTCTTCGTCCCCTGCCACCGGATCCTGCGAACGGGGGGCTTTCTCGGTGGGTTCCGCTGGGGCCTCCCGGTCAAGCAATGGCTGCTCGACCACGAGGCTCGCCGGTAGGCGCAGACTGCACGATGCCCGCAGCCCAACATGTGCCGGCACGGAAATCGTCGTACCTCTGTTGCAGGGTTGCCGACATGACGACAACAGGCGCGCTTATCGAGCTGCTCCTGCTGGCCGTGGGCTTCCTGGCGGGGATGCTTGTCGGGCGGCGCGCACCCCACGACGAAGAGCCGTCTCTGAACGATGCGATCCGCCCGCTTGGCGACACACTCGAGCGCGTGCAGGCCCAGATCCAAGCCATCGAGCGTGAACGCAGTTCGTCGTACGGCGAACTGCGGGAACAGGTAAGGGCTATGAGCGCCGACTCGGCGGCGCTGCGACACGAGACGGGTGCCCTCGTGACTGCGCTGCGTGCGCCGATCGTTCGAGGTCGCTGGGGCGAGATGCAGCTGCGACGGATCGTGGAATCCGCCGGCATGCTCAAGCACTGCGACTTCGTCGAACAACCGACGTCCACGACCGACGACGGCCGGGTACGGCCGGACCTCGTCGTCACCCTCACCGGCGGCCGTTCGATCGTGGTCGACGCCAAGGTTCCCTTCGCCGGGTACGTCGAGGCCATGGACGCAGCGGATGAGCCGACCCGGCAGGCCCGGCTCCGGGCGCATGCACGGCATCTGCGGGCGCACGTCGACGGTCTGGCTAGCAAGGACTATGCGGCGAGATTCAGCCCGACGCCGGAGTTCGTAGTCCTGTTCGTTCCTTCCGACACGTTCTTGCAGGCCGCGCTGGAGTACGACCCGGCACTGCTGGAGCACTCCTTCGATCGAGACGTCGTGATCAGTACGCCGTCCACGCTGGTCGCGCTGTTGCGAACCGTCGCTTTCACATGGCGACAGGAAGCGGTGGCCGACAACGCCGAGCAAGTGCTCGCGCTCGGCCGCGAACTGCACGGGCGGTTGGCCACGATGGGCGGGCACGTGGCGCGACTGGGTTCGGCGTTGAGTGCCGCCGTGGCCCGCTACAACGAGACAGTCGGTTCACTCGAGCGCAAGGTGCTCGTCAGTGCCCGTCGCTTCACCGACCTGGAGGTGACGACGAGCTCGCTGGTCGGGCCGCGACCCATTGACGTCGTCCACCGACCGCTGCAGGCCACGGAGCTGCTGGCCTCCGCCGCCGATGCCCTCGTCGACCTCGCCGACGGCCGCAAGGACGGGGGTGATCCGCAGGCGCGGGCGGCGATGAGCTGACCGGCGCCGTACTGCGTCGCAACAGACCCGCCGCCCAGGCAACGGCTACCGTTGGACTGATGCCGGCGCCAGGAGGAGCAGTGCAGCCCAGGGACCTTGCGGGAGCGACCGCTCAACCCGGCGGATTCCCGCTAGGAGGTGGGTCTGCGCCTGGGCAGCCGCGTGCCGAGGCTTCGATGGCGCCGGGGGTGACACTCACCGGAGTGGGCGCCATCCTGCTGGTGATCGTGGCAGCCGCTGTGGGCGCGGTCATCGACACGCTGCTCGGGCCGGCCCTAGGCACCGCGACCGCGGTCATGCTGGCAGTCGGTGTGCTCGGCGCGTCCTGGCTGGTACGACGCGGAGATCTGGCCTCGGTGGTCATCGCGCCGCCGCTGGTCTACTTGCTGGTCGCAGTCGCGACGCTGCTCGTGAGCTCCGACCTCGGTGTAACTGCGGCCGGGGTCGCCGCCGCACTCGTGTACGGGTTCCCGGCGATGGCGGTCGCCACGATGATCGGTGTCGTCATCGCCTCTATCCGGCACATCGCCGGTCGCTGAGGTACCGCAGCAGCACGCCTAGGTAGGTAGCGCGGCCTGCTTGAGATCGCGCCGCAACTCCCGCGGCAGGCTGAACACGAGATTCTCCTCGGCAGCGGTGATGACGGACACGTCGGCGTACCCGTGACTGGCAAGCCAATCGAGAACACCCGTCACCAGGATCTCTGGAACGGACGCGCCGCTCGTCACACCCACGGTGCCGACCCCGGCCAGCCAGGACTCCTCGACCTGATCGGCGTAGTCGACGAGCCGGGCCGCCCGGGCGCCGGCCTCGAGGGCTACCTCGACGAGCCGGACGGAGTTGGAGGAGTTTGTCGAGCCCACCACGAGCACCAGATCACATTCGGCCGCCATCTGCTTGACCGCCAGCTGCCGGTTCTGGGTGGCGTAGCAGATGTCGTCGCTCGGCGGAGCGTGCAGGTTCGGGAACCGGCGGCGCAATGCCTCGACGGTCTGCATCGTCTCGTCCACGGACAGCGTCGTCTGCGACAGCCACACCACCCGGTCCGGGTCGCGGACGGTGACCGTGTCGACATCACCGGGGCCATCCACGAGGTGGATGTGCTCGGGCGCCTGTCCGGTCGTGCCGACGACCTCTTCGTGGCCCTCGTGGCCGATGAGCACGATGTCGAAATCGTCCGCGGAGAACCGCCGCGCCTCCATGTGCACCTTGGTGACCAGCGGACAGGTCGCGTCGATCGTGCGCAGAGATCGCCGCGCGGCCTCCTCGTGCACGACCGGTGCGACGCCGTGGGCGGAGAAGACCACCCGCCCGCCTTCTGGGACCTGCTCGTTCTCCTCGACGAAGATCGCGCCTTTCCCCTCCAGCGTCCGCACGACGTGAACGTTGTGCACGATCTGCTTGCGGACGTAGACCGGCGGACCGTACAGCTCCAGCGCCTTCTCGACCGTCACGACGGCCCGATCCACTCCCGCGCAGTAGCCGCGGGGCGCGGCCAGCAGGACGCGGCGGGTCGGTTCCAGGGTCATGATTTGATCGTACGTCGGGCGCGACCTGCGCCCGTTGCGTCCGTCGCCAGCAGCCCCAGATCGGCCAAACTCATGGACGCTGCGGCGACGCCGGCGGCGGTAAGGCAGGGTGGACTCATGAGCTCAGTCATCCCACCTCCGCTGCGAGCCGTTGCCGGCCTGGCCGCGTGGACCCTGGACGAGGCCCGCCGGCTGCCCACCCGGCTGGTCTCACTGCCGGTCCTGGCCGCGGGTGCGGCCATGCAGGCCTCGCTCAAGCTTCAGCAGGAGTACGCCGGGCTTGTTGCCCGCGGCGATGAACTGCTCGTCCGGTTCCGCGGCCGCGGCGACGACGCACCTGCTTGGGCGACGTTCGACGACGACCCGGCGGCGGCAGCCGCTCAGGCACCCGCACCCGAGTCCGCCCGGCGACGTGAAGCGGTCGCGCCGCTGCTGTCCGCTACTGACTCGGAGCTGTCCTCTTTCGACCTCGTCCCCGAGACTACTTCCGCTCACGGCTCCGGCCTGTCCAGTCCGGATGTCGGCGTGGCCCCGACTGTCGAGCTGCTCGACACCGCCGACGCGTCCGTCGCGCCGGTGCAAGGGTATGACGACTGGACGGTGGCGCAACTGCGTGCGCGGCTGCGGCGCTTGGCCTCCGACGAGCTTGCCTCGCTGCTCGCCTATGAGCAGGAGGGCCGGCAGCGGGCGCCGTACATCACGATGCTGACGAACCGGTTGGCCGCGCAGAGCAAGGGCTGAGCGATGTCCGAGCCCAGCTCGGCGGAGGCCCCATGGCCGGTACGCACGGTCGCCCGCAAGATCGGCGAGTGGATCGCCAAGCTCGGGGAGGTATGGGTCGAAGGTCAGGTCACCCAGCTCTCGACCCGTTCCGGAACCTGCTTCCTGACCCTGCGTGACACCTCCGCGGACATCTCGATCGCCGTGACATGCCGGCGAGACGTGCTGCCGCACTCGCTGGGCGAGGGTGCGCGCGTTGTGCTTCGGGCCCGCCCCGACTTCTATCTCGGACGGGGTTCGCTGACACTGCGGGCGGTCGAGATCCGCCCGATCGGCGTCGGCGAGCTGCTGGCCAGGCTGGAACGGCTGAAGACGCTGCTTGCTGCGGAGGGCCTGTTCGATGCCGGTCGCAAGCGTCCGCTGCCTTTCCTGCCGCGCGGCGTCGGTCTTGTCACCGGGCGGGCCAGCGCCGCGGAGCGGGATGTCCTCTCCGTGGCGCGGCTGCGATGGCCCGGGGTCCGCTTCCGGGTGTTGAACTGCGCCGTGCAGGGGTCGAACGCCGCCGCCGAGGTGATAGGCGCCGTCCGCCGACTGGACACCGACCCCGACATCCAGGTCATCGTCGTAGCCCGCGGCGGCGGATCGGTCGAGGACTTGCTGCCGTTCAGCGACGAGGCGCTGTGCCGGGCCGTCGCAGCCTGTCGGACGGCCGTCGTCAGTGCGATCGGACACGAGCCGGACTCACCACTGCTCGACCACGTCGCCGACGTCAGGGCCGCCACCCCGACCGATGCCGCCAAACGCGTCGTACCCGACGTCACAGAGGAGGCCCGGCGGGTCGGTCAGCTCCGTGACCGGCTCAGGCGGACGACGAACGCCCGGCTCACCGCGGAGCTGCAGTGGCTCAGCACGGCCCGCAGCCGGCCCGTCCTCGCCGACCCGGGGTTCCTGCTGCACAACCGGCTCACCGACACGAGCAGTCTGCGGGATCGGCTGCAGCGCCAGATCCGGCATCGGGTCGACGCGGCCACGACGGACCTCGTGCACGCCCGGGCCAGGGTCACCGCGCTGTCGCCCGCCGCCACCCTCAGCCGCGGGTACGCCGTCGTCCAGCAACAGGACGGCCGGGTGTTGCTCGACGCCGACGACGTCTCCGACGGGGATCGGCTACGGATCCGGCTGGCAGTCGGGAGGCTCGATGTCACGGCCGACTCCCAGCCCCCATCGCGGCGATCATGATGATCAGCGGCCTGATTCGCCGGGGATGCCGGAATCAGTACGCCCGGAACGTCACGATCGCCGACACGTGGAGGCGACGGCGAACTCGCCTACGCTTGCTGCCGTGACCCAGCCGCCGGAGCACCCAGCTGACAAGCAGCCGCCGGAGGATCTGAGCTATGAGCAGGCCCGCGAGGAACTGGCCGACGTCGTACGCCGGCTCGAGACCGGTGGTCTGAGCCTGGAGGAATCGCTGTCGCTGTGGGAGCGCGGCGAGCGTCTCGCCGGAATCTGCCAGCTCCGGTTGGACGGGGCGCGGCAACGGCTGGCCGCAATTCTCGAGGTACCGACCGAAGCGGGACCAGGCACCGGGGCACGAGGCTAGCCGCTGACGGGGCGCAGCGCCGCTGCCAGCACCCGCAGCTCCTCCAAGTCGGCAGATCCCGTGACCACGACGGTCGAATCGCCCGAGGACAGCACCAGCGCCTGCTCGCCTTTACCAGTCTCGAATCGGCGCCAGCCGTCGGCGTCGATGTCGATGTCGGTATACCCCTCCCCCAGGACATCGACGAGCAACTGCGCCGCCGGTACGGAGCTGTGCACGACCTGCGCGAAATTTCCGGCCGGCGTGACGTACCCGACCGTGACCCCCACCGGGCCGCCGGCGGTGTCCGGGTCGACCCGGGCACTCGTGGGCAGCCAACCTGACGGCAGCTCCGATGCGGCCAACACGTCGAAGTCGGCGATCGTTGCGGCGTAGTTGACAGCCGGACCGGGGTCGATCTCTGTCACCGGCGCCGGGTCCGACGGGCGGTACAGCCACGCCATCACCAGGATCAGCACGACCAACGGCAGCAGCGAACGGAGCAGATCCAACGAAGTGGAACGCTGCCGCCGGCTCGCAGGTGTCTGGTCGGGCACCTCGCCATCGTCGCCGACCCGATCGTGACGCCCGCAGCCACCCCCACCCGCGGTCTGAGAGGATCGCGGGCACTCCCGGCAGCAGAGGAGGCCGCCACCGATGTCCGCCATCCCCGGCCCGCTCGCCGTAGGAACCGAAGCACCGGACCGAAACCTGGCGCTGGACCTGGTCCGGGTCACCGAGGCCGCGGCGATGGCTGCCGGCCGCTGGGTCGGACGGGGTGACAAGCTTGGCGGCGACGGAGCGGCCGTCGATGCCATGCGCGTGCTCATCGGCACCGTTCCGATGCGCGGTGTCGTCGTCATCGGCGAGGGCGAGAAAGACGCGGCGCCGATGCTGTTCAACGGCGAGGCCGTAGGCACCGGCGACGGCCCGGAATGCGACGTCGCCGTGGACCCCATCGACGGTACGACGCTGATGGCCAAGGGCATGCCGAACGCCCTAGCGGTGCTCGCGGTGGCCGAACGCGGAACCATGTTCGATCCGTCTGCGGTGTTCTACATGGAGAAGCTCGCCGTCGGACCGGAGGCCGCCGAGGTCGTCGACATCGCCGCGCCGGTCGGCGAGAACATCCGCCGCGTCGCCAAGGCGATGAGCCGGCAGGTCGCCGATGTCACGGTGTGCATCCTCGACCGGCCGCGACATAGCCAGCTGGTCGATGAGGTGCGGGATGCGGGCGCGCGGATCCACTTCATCTCCGACGGCGACGTCGCGGGAGCCATCAGTGCGGCCCGGGAGAAGAGCGGCGTCGACCTGCTCCTCGGCATCGGCGGTACCCCGGAGGGCATCATCAGCGCCTGTGCCCTGAAGTGCATCGGGGGGACCATGCAGGCCCGGCTCTGGCCGCGCGACGACGCCGAGCGCCGCAAGGCGCTGGACGCCGGGCACGACCTCGAGCGGATACTGGGGATCGACGATCTGGTCAGTGGCGACAACGTGTTCTTCTGCGCGACCGGGATCACCGACGGAGACCTGCTCCGAGGCGTGCGCTACAAGTCGGGTCAGGTCAGCACGCAGTCTCTGGTGATGCGCTCGAAGTCCGGCACGATCAGGATGATCGACTCCTGGCACCGACTGGCGAAACTTCGCGCGTACGCCTCGATCGACTTCGACAAGCAGGCGTGACCCTCGCTCAGACGCGGGTCGTGTCCAGGTTCAGTGCGGCGGCAAGTGTCGCCGCGGCGGCGGCGGCGCCGGCAAGGCCGGTGGCGGCACGTGCCGCCAGTGCTGAAGTGCGCGGCGCCACGACGACGCGGACTCACCGGGTGCCAGGCTGCGGACCCGGATGTCGCCGAAGATCGTCAGCCCGCTGACCCGGACGATGGGGGTGTGTGGCTGGCGTGGGACGGGTGCCAGGTCGAGATGGCGGTCACCGAAGACGGTGAAACCCGACAACTCGGCCTCCACCCCCGCCGGCACGATCACCACGACGTCCCCGAAAACGGTCCGTCCCTCGATGTGCACTTCCGCCTCGGAGCAGACGCTGTCGCGCAGGTCGAAGCGCACGTCGCCGAACACGGTCACACCGCGATTGTGCTCGCGAAGCCGCCACCGGCCGCTGACCCTGACGTCGCCGAAGACGCTCATCGACACCGGCGCGGCCGACCCGACGACGGGCAGCTCGGTGGGGAGGTCGGCCAGCGCGGTGTCCATCTCGGCGACCGTCGCAGCGGCCAGCACGACGTCGAGGCGGTCGGTGAACTCACCCAGGGTGAGACGGCCCTCGCCCACGGCCCGCTGCAGGATGTCGACGCTGGCGGCGCGCTGCTCGTCGGTCGGCTCCCGATCTGGCATGCGCACGGGACGGTCAGGCTGAGGCAGGATCTCCACCGCTGCACCGTACCGCCGTGTCCGCCACCTACCCGTCCGTCGGCGCCCGACCGGGCAGCGGCTAGCGTCCGGTCAACCGAGTGAAAGGCCCATCGATGACCGAGACTGCTGACGTCACCCTTCGCCACCCGGGCGGGGAGCTGGATCTGCCCTACGTCGCGGCTAGCGAGGGTGCCAGCGGCGTGAACACCTCGAAGCTGTTGTCCGACACCGGCCTCGTCACACTGGACAACGGCTTCATGAACACCGCGGCGTGCAAATCCTCGATCACCTACATCGACGGCGACGCCGGTATCCTGCGCTACCGCGGGTATCCAATCGACCAGCTGGCCGAGCACAGCTCCTTCCTCGAAGTCAGCCATCTGCTGATCTACGGCGAACTGCCGACCAGCGATGAGTTGGCGAGCTTTGACGAGCGGATCCGCCGGCACACGTTGCTGCACGAGGACCTCAAGCGCTTCTTCGAGGGTTTCCCTCCTGACGCCCATCCGATGCCGGTGCTGTCCAGCGCGGTCAGCGCCCTGTCGACGTTCTATCAGGACTCTCTCGATCCCTTCGACGAAGAGCAGGTCGAGATCTCCACCGTCCGGCTGCTGGCGAAGCTGCCGACGATCGCGGCGTACTCCTACAAGAAGTCCGTGGGCCAGCCGTTCCTGTACCCCGACAATTCCAAGGACACAGTCTCCAACTTCCTGCGGATGACGTTCGGTCTCCCGGCCGAGCCCTACGAGGCCGATCCGGCGATCGTGCGCGCGCTGGACGTCTTGTTCATCCTGCACGCCGACCACGAGCAGAACTGCTCGACATCCACAGTGCGGCTCGTCGGCTCGAGCCACGCCAATCTGTTCGCCTCGATCTCTGCCGGCATCAACGCCCTCTTCGGCCCGCTGCACGGCGGGGCGAACCAGGCCGTCCTGGAAACCCTGCAGGCGATCGCCCGCGACGGCGGGGACGTCGACCGCTTCGTCGAGAAGGTCAAGAACAAGGAACCGGGCGTCCGGTTGATGGGCTTCGGACATCGGGTCTACAAGAGCTACGACCCGCGGGCGGCGGTCGTGAAGAAGATGGCCGACGAGGTTCTCGGCCGGCTCGACGCGACCGACGAGCTGCTGGAGATCGCGCTGCGGCTGGAGGAGGTCGCGCTGTCCGACGACTACTTCGTCGAACGCAAGCTCTACCCGAACGTCGACTTCTACACAGGCCTGATCTATCAGGCGATGGGTTTCCCGACCCGGATGTTCACCGTGCTGTTCGCCCTCGGGAGACTCCCGGGCTGGATCGCTCAGTGGCGGGAGATGATCAACGACCCGGCGACGAAGATCGGCCGCCCGCGTCAGCTCTACGTGGGCGAGCTGGAGCGGGCCTACCCGACCGGCACCTGACTATTCGGTGACCGAGTCCTCGTAGATCGAGCAGAACACGAAGTCACCGATCTCGATCCGGCCCCCGCACGTCTCGGCGTACATCTCATACGCCGAGTCGACGTCGGATTGGAAGTAGAGGTCGTCGCAGGATTCCATCACGCCCTCGAAGCACTGCTGTGCCAGCGCATCGAGCTCCGGCTCGTCGCCGAGGTCTCCGGGCTCGACACCGGGGGGCAGTTGGCCGTTCGGCGTCGGCGCGGAACTGCTCGACTCGGACTCGGTGCTGGTCTGCTCCGACTCGCTGGTCACCCCCGACTCGCTCGTCTCCTGAGGCGACTCCGATGTCGACTCAGTGGTGGTGGTGCCGCCGCCGGCCTCGTCGGTGGGGGTGTCGTCGCCGGTGAACAGCAGGATCGCAGCCACGACGACGGCCGCGAGCACGACGAGGCCCACGATCAGCCCGATCACGGCATTGTTGTTGCTCTTCGGCGGTGGCGGCGGGGCGCCGTAGCCCGGCTGGCCGTAAGGCTGCTGCTGCCCGTACGGCTGCTGCCCGTACGGCTGCTGCCCGTACGGCTGCTGCCCGTACGGCTGCTGCCCGTACGGCTGCTGCCCGTAGGGTTGCTGGCCCGGCTGACCGTATCCAGGCTGTTGGCCGTAACTGGGCTGGCCCTGGGCCGGCTGGCCGTAACCGGGCTGCTGCCCGTACGGCGACTGCTCCTGAGGCGGCTGCTGCCCGTAGCTCGGCGGCTGTCCCTGGGGCGGCTGCTGGCCGTAGTTCGGTGGCTGCTGGCCCGATCCGCCCGAACCCGGGGGCTGCTGTCCGTACGGATTCTGCCCATCGGGTGGTCCGTAAGGTGGTTGAGACACCGAAGCTCCCTGGGAGTAGATGCGCCGGAACGACGCGACGGCTGGCAGATCATAGACGTTGAACGAGGAAGTGCCGAGTGGAGGCGAGGAGAGCAGCCGTGGCAAAGCAGCAATTCCGGACCGAGCACGACTCGATGGGAGACGTGCTCGTACCGGCCGAGGCCAAGTGGCGGGCGCAGACCCAGCGCGCCGTGGAGAACTTCCCGATCTCCGGCCAGCAGCTCGAACGCTCACACATCCAGGCCTTGGCCCAGATCAAGGCAGCGGCGGCGAAGGTCAACGCGCGCCTCGGCGTACTGGACAAGTCTGTGGCCGACGCGATCCAAAAGGCCGCCGCCGAAGTCGCGGCGGGTGACTGGGACGACCAGTTTCCGATCGACGTGTTCCAGACCGGGTCGGGCACGTCGTCGAACATGAACGCGAACGAGGTGCTGGCGACGCTGGCCGGTGAGAAGCTCGGGCGGGCTGTCCATCCGAACGACCACGTGAACGCGTCGCAGTCCTCCAACGACGTCTTCCCGTCCTCCATCCACATCGCCGCGACCAGCGCCGTCGTACGAGATCTGATTCCCGCGCTCGCCCACCTCGCCAAGGCATTGCGGAAGAAGCAGAAGAAGTTCGCGACCGTGGTCAAGTCCGGGCGAACCCACCTGATGGACGCCACACCGGTCACGCTCGGGCAGGAGTTCGGGGGGTACGCCGCTCAGGTGGAACTCGGCGCCGAACGGCTGCGGGCCAGTCTCCCCCGGCTCGCCGAGTTGCCCCTCGGCGGGACGGCGGTCGGCACGGGCATCAACACCCCGAAAGGCTTCTCGGCCGCGGTCATCAAGGAGGTCGCCCGGGCCACGAAGCTGCCGCTGACCGAGGCGCGGGACCACTTCGAAGCCCAGGGCGCCCGCGACGGTCTCGTCGAAACCTCCGGCCAACTCCGAACCATCGCGGTGTCCCTGACGAAGATCTCGAACGACATCCGGTGGATGGGCTCCGGTCCGCGCGCAGGCCTCGGTGAGATCACCCTTCCCGACCTGCAACCGGGATCGTCGATCATGCCGGGCAAGGTGAATCCGGTCATCCCCGAGGCGCTGTGCATGGTGTGCGCCCAGGTGATCGGCAACGATGCCGCGATCACCTTCGGAGGCGCGGCCGGCAGCTTCGAACTCAACGTGATGTTGCCGATGCTGGCCCGCAACCTGCTGGAAAGCATCAGGCTCCTGACGAACATCTGCCGGCTGTTCGCCGATCGCTGCGTCGACGGAATCACTGCCAACGAGGAGCGTTGCCTGGAATTGGCCGAGTCCTCGCCCTCAGTGGTCACGCCGCTGAACCGCTTCATCGGCTACGAGGAGGCCGCGATCGTGGCCAAGCAGTCGCTCAAGGAGCGGAAGACGATCAAGCAGGTCGTGCTGGAGCGCGGCTATGTCGAGGACGGCAAGCTCACCGAGGCCCAACTCGACTCCGCGCTCGACGTCCTCTCGATGACGAAACCCGCCTAGAGCGGTAGCTCCTCCAGCATCTCCGTGACGAGCGCCGCGATCGGGCTGCGCTCGGAGCGGGTCAACGTCACGTGGGCGAAGAGCGGGTGGCCCTTGAGTGCCTCGATCACCGCGCTGATGCCGTCGTGCCTGCCCACCCGCAGGTTGTCCCGTTGCGCCACGTCGTGGGTGAGGACGACACGAGAGCCCGTCCCCAACCGGGACAACACTGTGAGCAGTACGCCGCGCTCGAGCGATTGCGCCTCGTCGACGATGACGAATGCGTCATGCAGGGACCGGCCGCGGATGTGCGTGAGCGGGAGCACCTCGAGCATGCCGCGATCGAGAACCTCCTCGACGACCGCCGGCGAGGCGAGCGAGCCGAGCGTGTCGAAGACCGCCTGCGCCCAGGGCGACATCTTCTCGTTCTCACTGCCCGGCAGGTAGCCGAGCTCCTGGCCGCCGACGGCGTACAGCGGTCGGAACACGACCACCTTCCGGTGCGCGCGTCGCTCCAGGACGCTGTCCAGTCCCGCGCACAACGCCAACGCCGACTTGCCCGTGCCGGCCCGGCCACCGAGGGAGACGATGCCGACTTCCGGGTCCATCAGCAGGTCCAGCCCGATCCGCTGCTCGGCCGACCGACCGTGCAGCCCGAACACCTCGCGGTCGCCCCGCACCAACTGGACTTGCTTGTCACTCGTCACCCGGCCGAGCGCCGAGCCGTTGCCGGACAGCAGGACCAGGCCGGTGTGGCAGGGCATCTCGGCAGCGTCAGGCAGATAGACGAGTCGGTCGTCGTACAACTGCTGCATGTCCACTGTGGACAGTTCGAGCTCGGCCATGCCGGTCCAGCCCGCATCCACGGCGTTCTGCGCGCGGTACTCGTCGGCTGCCACTCCGACTGCCGCGGCCTTGACTCGCAGCGGCAGGTCCTTCGTCACCAGAACGACGTCCCGCCCTTCGGCGGCGAGATTGAGCGCCACGGCGAGGATACGGGTGTCATTCGAGTCGTTTCGGAAGCCGGCCGGCAACACCGCCGGGTCGCTGTGGTTGAGCTCGACGTGCACGGTGCCGCCGAGCGAGCCCACGGGGACAGGAGCATCCAGCCGACCGTGCTTGATCCGCAGGTCGTCGAGCAGCCGTAAGGATTGCCGCGCGAACCAGCCGAGTTCCGGGTGATTGCGCTTGTCCTCGAGCTCACCGATGACGACGAGCGGGAGGACGAGATCGTGTTCTTGGAAACGGAGCAGGGCGCCGGGGTCGGACAACAGGACGCTGGTGTCCAGAACGTGGGTCCGACGCGGCGTCGGCGATGCGATCGGGTCCGTCGTAGGGCGGGCAGCAGCCACAGGCTCTCCCACAGGCGTGACACCCACCTGCATCGTCGAAGGGTCCGGACCGCCCTAGCGCGTACCGCACGAGGGGTTGGTGCCGGCCCCCTCGCAACTGTTCCTCAGCACGCTCAGGGCCTCCAGGGCGGCCCGGGTCTCGGTCCGCCACCGCCACGCTAAGGCCGTCGC
>JACCXW010000223.1 GCA_013696785.1 Geodermatophilaceae bacterium
CCACTGTGGACAGTCCGACTGCGGAAAGCAACGGGGCCGGATCCAGCGCTGGCCCGACCGTCGCTGCTCCCCCGCTCAACGTGACGGTATCCGCCTCGACCCGGACCGGCAGCAGACCCGCGCCGCACTCCTGGACGACCGATCCGGGCTCGATCCGCCCGAGCCGCGCCAGGGTGTGGGCGGCGCCGACACTGGGATGCCCGGCAAAGGGCAGCTCGGCGCCCGGGGTGAAGATGCGCAGCCGGTAATCGGCCACCGTGGACGGCAGCGGGAACGCGGTCTCGGACAGGTTGAACTCGCGAGCAAGCGCCTGCAGCTGGTCGGTCGACAGCTCCTCGGCATCCAGGACTACGGCCAGCGGGTTGCCGGTGAATGGGACATCGGTGAAGACGTCGACGATCTCGTACCGCAGCACGTCCTGCTCCTTCCCGGATCCGCCCCGCCGCGACGGTAACCTGCGCTCGTGGCGACCGCGACCAGGGTGTTCTGCTCCCGGCTGAGTGGCGTCGCTGTGTTCGACCCCAACGGTGACCAGATCGGCAAGGTCCGCGACGTCGTAGTGACGCTGCGCCTGGGCAACCAGCCACCGCGCACGCTCGGCCTGGTCGTCGAGATCCAGCAGCGCCGCCGCATCTTCCTGCCCGTCACCCGCGTCACCTCCTTCGAGTCTGATGCTGTGGTGCTGGGAACGGGAACGCTCAACCTCAAGCGTTTCGAACAGCGACCGGGGGAAACCCTCGTCCTGGCCGAGCTGCTGGACCGCCGGGGAACCCTCGTCGAGGGGGACGTGGCGGTGTCGGTCAGCGACGCGGCCATCGAGCAGGCACGCAACCGGGACTGGGTGCTCACCCGCCTCGCGGTCCGTGAGATCACCGGCAAGCGGATCACGCGGCGCGGACACGTACGGCAGGTCGAATGGAACGCGGTCACCGGCCTGGCCCTCTCCTCGGCGGATCAGGGCGCAGACAGCCTGCTCGCCGTGTACGAGGACATGAAGGCAGCGGACGTGGCGAACGCGCTACGCGAACTGCCGGCCGAACGCCGGCAGCAGATCGCCGAGGCCTTCGCCGACGAGCGGCTCGCCGACGTGCTGGAGGAGCTGCCGGAGGAGGATCAGGTCGAAATCATCGGGCGGCTGATGGGCGCCCGGGCCGCCGACGTCCTGGAGGCGATGGACCCGGACGACGCCGCGGACCTGCTGGCGGAGTTCCCGGCGGCCGAACGCGAGCGGCTGCTCGCGCTGATGGAACCGGACGAGGCGAAGCCGGTCCGGCAGCTGATGGCCTACTCCGAGGACACCGCCGGCGGGCTGATGACCAGCGAGCCGGTCATCCTGTCCCCCGACGCCACCATCGCCGAGGCACTCGCCCGCGTCCGCGAGCCGGAGCTCAGCGCGGCGCTGGCCACCCAGGTCTACGTCGTCCGTCCGCCGGTCGCGACACCGACGGGAACGTTCCTCGGGCTGGTGCACATCCAACGGTTACTCCGCGAACCCCCCTCCAGCCTGGTCAGCGGCGTGATCGACGACGAGCTGGATCCACTGACGACCGGCACCTCGCTGCCGCAGCTGACCCGCTACTTCGCGACGTACAACCTCGTCGCGGCGCCGGTTGTCGACGACGACAACCACCTCGTCGGCGCGGTCACCGTCGACGACCTCCTGGACAGTCTGCTGCCGGAGGACTGGCGCGAGGACCGAGATGACTGAACCGCGCGGCTCACGGGCGGCTCGGCTGGACCAGCCCAGGGAGCCGCGGCGGCTGGTGCCGAACCTGGACACCGAGGCGTTCGGCCGGTTCAGCGAACGGATCGCTCGGTTCCTGGGGACCGGCAGGTTCCTCGCCTATCAGACCGCGATCGTCATCATCTGGATCACCCTCAACCTCACCGCAATCCGCCTGCAGTGGGACGTGTACCCCTTCATCCTGCTCAACCTCGTCTTCTCGACCCAGGCCGCGTACGCCGCCCCGCTGATCCTGCTGGCGCAGAACCGGCAGGCCGACCGGGACCGGGTCACGATCGAGGAGGACCGGCAACGGGCGCAGGCCGCCAAGGCCGACACCGAGTATCTTGCCCGCGAGCTGGCAGCCCTGCGCATCGCGATCGGCGAGCTGGCTACGCGCGACTACATCCGCTCGGAGCTGAACCGCCTCGGCGCGGAGCAGCCCGGCCGCTCCGAGCGGCGGTCCCAGTAGCCGCTCAGGCCAGGGCGTGGACCCCCGCGGCGGCTCCACCGGCCACCAGCAGGACCACCAGAAACGGCGCCCGGAGCAGCAGCGCGACGAAAGCGGCGGTAAGGCCGGCGGCCCGAGCGTCGAGGACGAGGGCCTGCTGATCGGTGAAGGCCTGTACGACGACGAGCGCCGCCAGCAACGCTGCCGGCACCAGCTCGACCGCCCGGCGCACTGCGGGGCGTTCCAGGAGGGCGGGCGAGGCGGCCAGGCCGAGATACTTGAGCAGGTAGCAGCCGAGGCTCCCGGCGAGCACGATCGCCCAGGTCATCGGCGCCACCAGCCGAAGCCGAGCCCGACGGCCGCTGCGGCCAGCATGACCTGCAGCCCGGGCGGTACCACCGGGCTCAAGGCGAGTGCGATCACCGCGCCCCCGGCGGCCACCACGCGGTCCGTGCCGCTGTTGCGCAGCCGGGGCCACAGCAGCGCCAGGAACGCCGCCGGTACGACTGCATCCAGTGCCACCTGCGCGCTCTCGCCCAGCAGGCTGGAACCCAGCGCGCCGGCCAGCGTGGAGACGTTCCATCCGAGGAAGAGGCTGGCACCGGTGACGGCGAAGGACAGCCTCAGAGCCGCGGCGTGCGGTGCCGCCAGCGCCATGGCTGTGGTCTCGTCGATGACGGCGTGGGCGGCCACGACCCGCCGCAGTCCCCGTACGCCGAGCGGGCCGGCGAGGCGCAGCCCGTAGAGGGTGTTGCGGGCGCCGAGCAGCAGGGCGCTCGCCACGGCAGCCAGCGGCGCTCCCCCGGCCCCGAGCACGCCGACGAGGGCGAACTGCGACGCACCGGTGAACATCAGCAGGCTCAGCATGCAGGTCTGCAGGACACTCAGCCCGGCGGCCGTAGCGGCCGCCCCGAACGCGGCGCCGTACAGCCCGACGGCCAAGCCGACGCCGAGGGCATCCCGGATCGTGCCTCGCCGCCAGCTCTCGGCCGGAGCACCCGCTCGAGTCAGTACGGTCAGCCTGGGACGTCGACGGCGTGCAGCCGGTCGAGCAGGCGCGTCAGCGTCGTCAGTTCGTTGTCGGTCAGTCGTCCCGTCATGTGCTCCTCGACGCCGCGAAGATGCACCTTCGATGCCTTGCGCAGCCGGGACAAGCCGTCGGGCGCGAGCACGGCGTACGTGCCTCGCGCGTCGTCCTCACAGGCCTGCCGGGTCACGAGGCCGTCGCGGGTGAGCCGGTCCACGAGCCGGGTGAGTCCGCTACGCGACAACAGCACCGCGCCGGCGAGTTCGGTCATCCGAAGCCGTCGCTCGGGCGCCTCGGCCAGTTGCACCAGCACGTCGTACGACGCCAGCGGCAGGTCCTCCTCGCTCATCAGCTCGGCCTCGAGCCGGCGGGTGATCATGGCGTGCATGTTGAGAAACGCTCGCCATGCCGTCATGCCGGCTGAGGTGGGATGCCGAACCGGCCGGGTCTGCAGGGCCGTCATCGTTGACGCCCGGGGCACTGGCTCATGTCGGGATACTAGGACGGCCGACGACGACCGGCGACGCCGCACCAGGGATGGGCCGCCCGTAGCATGGGCGAGTCCCCCGCTTTCAGGAGAGGTATGCCTCCGGCACCCGAGCTGAGTCAGATCCGCGCAGCGCTGGCCACTGTCAACGACCCGGAGATCCGGCGCCCGATCACCGACATCGGCATGCTCGGCGCCGTCGAGATCGCCCCGTCCGGCCGGGTCGGGGTCCAGGTATTCCTGACCGTGGCCGGATGCCCGATGAAGGACACCTTGACTCGCGATGTGACCGCCGCCGTGTCCGCCGTTGCGGGGGTGGCCGCTGTCGACGTCCGGCTCGACGTGATGAGCCCGGAGCAGCGCAAGGAGCTGCAGACCCTGTTGCGTGGCGACAACCCCGAACCAGAGATCCCATTCGCGAAGCCCGGCTCGCTGACCCGGGTGTACGCCGTGGCCTCGGGCAAGGGCGGTGTCGGCAAGTCCAGCGTGACAGTCAACCTGGCCGTGGCACTGGCCGGCCGCGGGCTGTCCGTCGGTGTGCTCGACGCGGACATCTACGGCTTCTCGATCCCGCGAATGCTGGGCGTCACGGGCAAGCCGACGCAGGTCGAGCGGATGATCATGCCGCCACAGGCGCACGGGGTGAAGGTGATCTCGATCGGGATGTTCACCCCTGGCAACACACCGGTGGTCTGGCGCGGCCCGATGCTGCACCGGGCGCTGCAGCAGTTCCTGGCCGATGTCTTCTGGGGCGACCTCGACGTTCTGCTGATGGATCTGCCGCCCGGAACCGGCGACATCGCGATCTCACTCGCCCAGTTGGTGCCCAGCGCGGAGATCCTGGTCGTGACCACGCCGCAGCAGGCCGCCGCCGAGGTCGCCGAGCGGGCCGGGTCGATCGCCACCCAGACCCACCAGCAGGTCGTCGGCGTGATCGAGAACATGTCGTGGCTGGAACTGCCCGACGGCTCGCGGCTGGACGTCTTCGGCAGCGGCGGCGGGCAGGTCGTCGCCGACGCACTGACCCGGACGCTGGGCGCGCCGGTTCCACTGCTCGGTCAGGTACCGCTGGAAACGCGGCTGCGGGAAAGCGGTGACGACGGCGTACCCCTCGTGCTGTCCGATCCGTCCTCGGCCGCGGCCCAGGCCCTGCTCCGCGTCGCGGACTCGCTGGCCGCCCGCCAGCGGGGGCTTGCCGGTCGATCCCTCAGCCTCACTCCGGTCGGCCGCTGAGAGACGCTCAGGCGCCGTCGTCCAGCGAATCGGCGGGCACGCTCGCATGAACGAGCGGATCAGGCCGTCGCCTCGCGGACTTCTGAGGTTCAGGTGGCGTCGGAGTCGTACGGCGGTGCATCGCCTGCCACGCGCGGCACGTCGGTCGACTTGGTCAGGGACGGCGCTGAGGTGTCTCCCGACGCCGTCGAAAGAGGCTTTTCGGCCATCCTGGCCGACGTCGGTTTCGTGCCGACCCGGCTACCGCCAGCGCGGGAGGAGGAGCCGTTGGAGCGCTTGAGGAGCGTCGGCGGGTCGTCATCGAGCAGCTGGCGGCGGACGAACTCGCGGGGGTTGAGCGAACCGAGGTCCAGGTCGGCGAAGTCGTCGCCCAGCTCCTCACGGATCTGGGCCTTCGCGCCGGTGACGAAGCCGCGTACCTTCTTCAGCGCTCCGGAGGCATCGCGGGCGATACTCGGGAGCCGGTCCGGGCCGAAGATGAACAGCGCCACGACGAGCAGCACCATGATCTCGCCCCACCCCAGGGAGCTGAACATGTCGCCTCCTGCCTGGCTTGGCCTCCAACGGTTCCGAGCCTAACCCGGCGCTCCCCGGGGTTGGGTTCCAGCTCGCAGATCCGGCCCCTTGCGTCAGCGCGCCCGCAGCGTCGCCTGCAACTCCTGCGAGTCGCCGCCGCGGACCACGACGACGGTCACCGTGTCTCCTGGTCGATTCGCGTCGACCGCCACCACCAGCTCCTCCGAGCTCCCGATGTCGAGATCACCGACCCTGATGATGACGTCGCCTTCGCGGATACCGGCGGCCGCTGCTGCGCTGTTGTCCTCCACCGCCACGACCAGCGCGCCGTCGCGAGCGGTGTCGTTGACCGAGCGAGCGTTCACGCCGAGCGTGGCGTGGGTCGCGGTTCCGGTGCTGATCAGCTCTTCGGCGATGCCCCGGGCGGTGTCGATTGGGATCGCGAAGCCCAGGCCGATGCTGCCACCGGGGCCTCCGGTGGAGCCCAAACTGGCGATCGCGGTATTGATCCCGACCACTGCCCCGGATCCGTCGACCAGCGCGCCGCCGGAGTTGCCCGGGTTGATCGCCGCGTCGGTCTGGATGGCGTTGATGACGGCGTTCGTGTCGCTGCCCTGTCCGGCCAGCCGGACTGGCCGGTTGAGGGCGCTGACGATGCCTGACGTGACGGTGCTGGCCAGGCCGAGCGGCGAGCCGATGGCGACGACCGGATCGCCGACGACGAGTGCGGAGGAGTCTCCGAGCGAGGCGACGACGAGACCGGGCCGCTCGACTTTGATCACCGCCAGGTCGGATAGGGGGTCACGGCCGACGATGCGCGCGGCGGAGCCCGTGCCGTCGGCGAAGATGGCGCGCACGATCGCGTCGGGGCTGTCGGCGGCCTGCGAGACGACATGGTTGTTGGTGAGGATGTAGCCGTCCTCGTCGATGACCACGCCTGACCCGGTGCCGCCGCTGTCCCCGATCCGGATCTCGACGGACACCACGGCGGGCAACAGCCGCTCGGCGATGTCGGCGATCGAGCCGGGTGGCCGGATGATCGGTTCGCTGACCGAACTGAGCTCGGCGTCGGGCTTGAGCAGGGGCGACTCCGTCGCCGTACGGCCGAGGACGAAGCCGGTGCCGCCGCCCACGAGACCGATGAGCAACGCGCCGATGAGCACCAGCAGGGCGAACCGCAGCGGAACGTCGCGCAGCCGGATCCGCCGTCGGCCGGCCGGGTCGGTGAGAATGCCGGCGTCGTCCACGCTGTCGCCGTCGTCGAACACGGCAGGCCCGCCGAGCGCGGAGCGGGATGCGGCATCCCGCCACGGGTCGCGGTCGGCATCCGGCTTCCACCAGGGCGATTCGGGACTGATCCGGTCACGCAGCCGGCTTCCGGCCGGGGCGGCGAAGCCATCGGCACTGCCGTGGGGTCGGCCGAAGGCTCGCAGCAGCATCTCCGGCGGGGGCGCCTGGACCGGAGCGTTCTCCACCAGCCGGGGCCGATCGGCGTCGGCGAAGGAATCCGGCACCCCGTGGGGACGGGCGAACGCCTGGGCGACTACCGCGGGCGGCTCAGGCGCGTGCGGCGTTGGCGCAGGCCCAGCGGGGGCCCGATCGAAGGCGTCGGGTACGCCGCTGGGCCGTCGGTACTGCGCGTCGTCCGGGTGCTGCGCGCCGGTCCCGCGCTGGCCGTTGTCCGTCACGGGAACAGCACCTCCTCCAGGTTCGCCGCTCAGCCTGGTCGAGGGGCTGTGAAGTCAGCGTCAGCGCGAGCGGGGCCGCGGCCGCCGGATCACGGCAGGCCGGTCGCCGCCCCGGAGAACCGGCGCGGGGCGATCGCGTCGTCCATGGAACCGACGAGCGCCGAAGCGACCTCGGGGTTGCGGTCGTTCGGCACTGCTCGGTTTTGTGACGTCGCGGCACCGGAGGCGGTGCCGACGGTCGCCGCGACCGGGGCCACCGAGACCGCCAGCACGCCCACCGTGAGACCTGCCACGGCACCCATCAGGCCACGTCGCAGCCGCCGCAGCCGGCTTGCCGACAGACGTTTGCGCCGGCTATCGGGCCGGGTCACCGCATCGCCCCGGCTCGGGGGGCGCCGGTCGGGTGGTGCAGGCGAGGAGGGGAACGAGCCGGGCTGCTCCGATCCGCTGTCGAATCTGCTCCAGTGCAGGTGCTCGCCATGCATCGCCAGGGTCATCCCGGAGGTCTGCAGGTCGGTCGTGAACGGAATCTTCTGCAGCCGAGCCAGCAGGCTGCTCGGAAGGTCCGGTCCGCCGGCACCGATCAAGGCCGTCTTGGCCTCGCGTTGCGCGGCCACGTCGAAGGAACACTGCACGCAGGCGTTCAGATGTGCCACGGCGCGCGTCTGAGCGCCTGGGCTGAGCTCGCCGTCGACGTACGCGACGACCGCCTCGAGTGCGAGGTGGAAGTCGGTGGGAGTGAGGCTCATGTGGCGAACCGCACGCTGTTCAAGGCGCCACGGTTGGGGGCCAGATGCGCGAGTGCCTCGCGGAGCTGGACCCGGCCACGGTGGATGCGGCTTCGGACGGTGCCGAGCTTGATGCCGAGCGTCGCCGAGATCTCTTCGTAGGTCAGGCCCTCGATGTCGCACAGGACCACCGCGACCCGGAAGTCCGGCGGCAGCGCATCGAGCGCGGCCTGGATCTGCGGGTCGAGATAGGTGTCGGCGTACACCTGCTCCGGGCTGGGTGCCGCCCCCGGCATCCGCTCGGTGTCATCGGGCAGCGCATCGAACCGGATCCGCTGCCGGCGACGGACGAGGTCGAGGAAGAGGTTGGTGGTGATCCGGTGCAACCAGCCCTCGAACGTGCCGGGCTGGTAATTGGCCAGGGATCGGAACACCCGGACGAAGGTCTCCTGGGTCAGATCCTCGGCATCTTGCGCGTTGCCGGACAGCCGGTAGGCCAGGCGGTAAACGCGGGCGGAGTGCTGACGGACCACCTCATCCCACGTGGGCGGAACCCAGGCAGCGCTCGCATCGGCATCGGAGGGCTCGGAGGCACCGACGACGCTGCCGTCGGAGGGTGCGTGGGTCACCGGGGCTGCCTCCTCGAGTCGATGCCGGGCGGTGGACTGAGCAAAGACCATGCTGCCCTGTTCCTCCTTGGACGACGTGCTTGTCGCGATAACGCTTTGGTGATCGATCGTGTTCCGGCGCGTGCGAGCTGCGCCCTTAGCCGACGTGGATAGGGTGCCCCAAGCGGCAACGGAGAGTGTGGAGGGACGCCATGGGTAGCTCGGCGAGCCGGGAGTACGCCGAGAGTTTCGGGATCGAGGACGAGGCGCTCGTCGCCGCCCGCGCGAGTTCGGAGGAGTTCGGCTGCGAGCCGGTCGCCCCCGCAGCCGGTAACGCGTTGCGATTTCTCGCTGCCGCCCTCGATGCCCGCGCGGTGGTGGAGGTCGGGACCGGCGCCGGCGTATCCGGGCTCTGGCTGCTCGGTGGTATGCGCGCCGACGGGGTGCTCACCTCGGTCGACACCGAAGCCGAACTGCAGCGCGCGGCGCGGCAGGCCTTCCGTGATGCGGGCGTCGCCGCCGTTCGCACCCGGCTGATCAACGGCGCCGCGCTCGAGGTACTGCCCCGGCTCACCGACGGTGCCTACGATCTCGTCTTCGTCGACGGGCCGAAGAACGAGTTCCAGGCGTGCCTCGACGAGGCGCTGCGGCTGCTGCGTCCCGGTGGTGTGGTCGTCTTCGCCGGGGCGCTGGGCCGGGGCCGGGTCGGTGAACCGTCCGCCCGGGATCCTGAGACGGTGGCCCTGCGCGACCTCATGAAGGTGGTCAGGGAGCACGAGCAGCTGGTCGCTGCTCTCATCCCGCTCGGCGAGGGGCTGCTCGCCGCCGTACGTCGCCCCTGACGTCCTGGGCTACAGCAGGGCCTTGGCGCCCTTGCCGAGGACGACGACGCCAGAGGCGGTCACGTGATATCGCTCGCGGTCCGCGGCGAGATTGACCCCGATGTGCGCGTCCGGTGGTACGACGACGTTCTTGTCCAGGATGGCGCGGCGCACCACCGCCCGGGCGCCGATCTGGACGTTGTCCAGCAGCACGCTGCCCTCGACGTACGCGCCGCTGCTGAACTTGACGTTCGGTGAGACGACCGAGGACCGGACCGTCGCACCGGCGACGATCACACCCGCACCGACCATGGACTCCTGGGCGAGCCCACCCTCCACGAACTTGGCCGGCGGAAGTTGCGGCGGCAGCGTGAAGATCGGCCAGCCGCGGTTGTAGAGGTTGAACACGGGGTGCACGGACACCAGGTCCATGTGCGCGTCGTAGTAGGAGTCCAGCGTCCCGACGTCGCGCCAGTAGCCCCTGTCCCGTTCGGTCGCTCCCGGTATGTCGTTGTCCGCGAAGTCGTAGACCTCGGCGGCGTCCTGCTCGACGAGCATCGGGATCAGGCTGCCGCCCATGTCATGGATCGACCCCTCGTCCGCGGCATCCATCCGCAGCGCATCCAGCAGCGTGTCGGTCTTGAACACGTAGTTGCCCATCGAGGCGAACACCTCCCCCGGGCTGTCGGGGAGCCCGGGTGGGTCGGCGGGCTTCTCCAGGAAGCCGGTGATCCGCCGCCCGTCCGTCTCGATCACGCCGAACTCCGAGGACTGCTCGCGGGGGACCCGGATGCCGGCGACGGTGACCCCGGCTCCAGATTCGATGTGCTGGGCGACCATCTGCTGGGGGTCCATCCGGTACACGTGGTCGGCACCGAAGACGACGATGTAGTCGGGCTGTTCGTCGTACACCAGGTTCAGGCTCTGGAAGATGGCGTCGGCGCTGCCGGTGTACCAGCGCGGGCCGAGCCGCTGCTGCGCGGGCACCGGGGTCACGTAGCTGCCGAGCAGCGAGGACATCCGCCACGTGGTGGTGATGTGCCGGTCGAGGGAGTGCGACTTGTACTGCGTGAGCACGCAGATCCTGGTGTAGCCGCCGTTGACCAGGTTCGACAAGGCGAAGTCGATCAGCCGGTAGTTGCCCCCGAACGGGACGGCGGGCTTGGCACGGTCCTGGGTCAGCGGCCACAGCCGCTTTCCCTCACCACCCGCGAGCACGATGCCGAGAACGCGAGGCTCCCTGACCATGCGGATGACCCTAGTCGGGGTCGCCAGGAATGAAACTAGTGTCTACGCATGCTCGTGGGCCTGCTCACCAGGGAGTACCCGCCGGAGGTCTACGGCGGAGCCGGCGTACACGTGGATTTCCTGGTTCGGGAGCTCCGATCCATCATGGATGTCGACGTGGACGTGCACTGCTTCGGCGCTTCTCGCGAGGGTGCGACCGCGCATCAGGTGCCGGCCGATCTCGTCGGGACGAACCCCGCATTGCAGACCATCGGCGTCGACCTGGCGATCGCGGACTCCGTGATCGGCTGCGACATCCTGCATTCGCATACCTGGTACGCGAACCTGGCCGGTCACCTCGGTTCCTTGTTGTACGACGTACCGCACGTCGTCACGGCGCACTCGTTGGAGCCGCGCCGGCCGTGGAAGGCCGAGCAGCTCGGCGGCGGCTATGCGCTGTCGTCCTGGGCGGAGCGGACGGCGTACCGGGCGGCGCACGCGATCATCGCCGTCAGCGACGGGATGCGTCTCGACATCCTGGACTGCTACCCGTTCCTCGACCCGCAGCGCGTGCACGTCGTGCGGAACGGGATCGACACCGCCGACTACTGGCCCGATCCGGACACGGACGTCCTCGAGCGACTAGGCGTCGATCCTGACCGCCCCTCCGTCATCTTCGTCGGGCGGATCACCAGGCAGAAAGGAGTGCCGCACCTGATCCGGGCCGCGGCCACGGTCGATCCGAACGCGCAGATCGTGCTCTGCGCGGGCGCCCCGGACACCCCGCAGCTGGGCGCCGAGGTCGCGGTGCTGGTCGAGGAGCTGTCCGCGCGCCGTTCCGGGGTGCGCTGGATCGCCGAGATGCTCCCGCGCGAGGACATCCGGCAGTTGCTCAGCCACGCGGCTGCCTTCTGCTGCCCGTCGGTCTACGAACCGCTGGGCATCGTCAACCTGGAGGCGATGGCTTGCGGCACAGCGGTGGTCGCGAGCGACGTCGGCGGGATCCCCGAGGTCGTCGACGACGGTACGACGGGCCTGCTGGTGCACTATGACGAGCAGGACCCCGCAGGTTTCGAGGCAGCCCTGGCAGCTGCCCTGAACCGGGTGCTGGCCGATCCTGCCCTGGCGACGTCGATGGGCGCCGCGGGCCGGGCGCGCGCCGTCGGCGAGTTCGGCTGGCCCGCCGTGGCGGCCCGAACCGTGCAGATCTACCAGGCCCTGCTCGACTAACCTGTCGCCGCCGGCGCCGCGTCGTCGAGCGTCATCGCGAGTCCGAAGGCCGGGAACAGCTCGGGGCCGAACGTGGTGATCTCGGCGATCACGCCGCTCTCGACACGCAACACGTCGAACTTGAACGCGCGGAACGTGGAGTCGCCGGACCGGCGCAGGTAGCTGGCCGCCGTGGGCATCCTGTTGGCCGTCGTGGCGACCAGCCGCCAGTCGCCCTCCCGGTCGGGGCCGAAGGCGCGTTCCAGCAGCGGCATCAGGGCGTCGAGCCCGTCGAAGCACATCGGGTACGGCGGCATTGTGACGCGGATGTCCTCGGCGGCGACCGCTAGAGCGGCGGCAGCGTCACAACGTTCATGGGCGTCGATGAACCGCTGCAGCAGGAGGCGCTCCTCGGCGCTCGGCTCCACCGCGGACCACTCCAGCCGGTGCGAGGGCAGATGCTCCTGCATGGTCGCGCGGGCCCGCTGCACTGCGCTGTTGGCCGCTGCCACGCTGGTGTCCAGGAGCGACGCGGTCTCGCTGGCCGGCATCCCCAGCACGTCCCGCGAGATCAACGCTGCCCGTTGCCGCGGCGGCAGCACCTGCAACGCCGCCAGGAAGGCCAGCTCGATGGTCTCGCGGGCGACCGCGACGGCGTCCGGCTGATCGTCGGTCGAGGCGATCTCGTCGAGCAGCCGGTCCGGGTAAGGCTGCAGCCAGCTCACCTCGGAGAACGAGTGCAGTTCCGTCAGCCGCCGTGCCCTGGACCTGATCATGTCGAGGCACACGTTCGTGGCGATGCGGTACAGCCAGGCGCGCACCAGCGTGTCGCCCTCGAATCCCTCGCGGTGCCGCCAGGCACGCAGGAACGTCTCCTGGACGGCGTCCTCGGCCTCGTCGAAGGAGGCCAGCATGCGGTAGCAGTGGACGTGCATCTCGCGTCGGTGCCGCTCGGCGTACTCCTGGAAGCTCGACTCGTCGCCGATGACACTCGAGCTCGTTGCGTGCGGCGCCGTCATCGAAGCACCAGACCGCACGTCACGTTCGTCATCGTGCCGGTGATGCCGCCGGCGCGGTCGGAGGCGAGGAAGGTCGCCACCTCGGCGACGTCGGCCAGCCTAGGCGCCCGCCGCAGCGCAGCCATGCCGGCGATCATCTGCACCACGATCTCCGGGTCGGGGGTGTCCGGGCCGCCGACCGCGGTGAGCTTCTCCCGCGACAACGTCTCGACGACGGCTGCCGTCCACAACCCGCAGACCCGGACGCCGTGCGGTCCGACCTCGGCCGCGAGATACCTCATGAACGCCTCGATGGCGGCGTCGGCGGGACCGGTGCTGCCCATCCCGGGCATCGCACCGTCGCCCGAGGCGCTGTTCAAGTGCAGGATCACGCCGGAACCTCGCTCGCTCATCTGCCGTGCCGCGGCACGGGCGGTGAGGAAGCTGCTCTGCAGGCCGGTCGTCACGGCGCGCAACACGTCGTCCGTCGTCATGTCGACCAACGGGATGCCCTGCACGTCTCCACGGCTGATCAGGTTGAACGACACGTCGACGCTGCCCGCGGTCGACGCCACCTGCGCTACATGCCCGTCGACCGCACGCTCGTCGAGGGCGTCCAGTACGGCGACCTCGGCCGCCCCACCGGAGGCGGTGATGTCCGCCGCTACCGCTTCGAGCGTGTCCTGCGTGCGCCCGACCAGGAAGACCCGGGCGCCTTCCCGGGCGAAGGTTCGGGCGACTGCGCCGCCAATCCCGCCCCCGGCACCGTAGATGATCGCGTTCTTACCCGCCAGCAACGTTCCCATGATCCGCTCCGATCGCTGATTCCAATGTCGTGCCTGTGTAACGGAGCCGAGCGCCGTAACTCATCGCTGCCGCGATGACCGGTGCAATCGTGCAGTGGCGGGCTGGGCTAACTCGGGCGGAACCGCACGTGCTGTCCCGGTCTCAGC
>JACCXW010000255.1 GCA_013696785.1 Geodermatophilaceae bacterium
CCATGTGTTCTGCGGAACATCCGACAATCCGAAAGCCTGCCGCTGGACCAGCTTGATACCCCACCGGATGCCGCTCGAGGTCACCCACGTCCGCAGCTGCTCGAGGTCGTCGTCGCTGAAGCCGAACATCCGGCGTACCGGTGCATGTGCCGCCAGATCCAGGACCTGGCTGGCGGTGACGCGGCCATCGGCGAGGTCGAGCAGGCCCGAGACGGTGTCCAGGAGCGGGTTGGTCTGTCGCAGGGACCGGTCAGCCAGCCGCACCCGCAGCCGGTGACCGGGGTGACCGCCCGCGTCGCCCTGGCCGAAGGCGGCCCGGATCAGCGGCGCGTACGCCTCGACGTCCGGACACATCACGAGTACGTCGCGCGGCTCCAGCGAGGGGTCTTGCTGGAACAGGTGCAACAGCGCTTCGCGCAGGATCTCGACCTGGCGGGGTGGGCCGTGGCAGGCATGCACCTGAACCGTGCCGTCTGCGCCGGCCGTGCGTTCCGGTGGGCGGTCGGCGCTGAAATCATTCTGGATCTGTCGGAGCAGGGTGGTTGCCGGCCGCCTGCTGCCGTGGTGGAGGTCCAGGCCGACGACGGAGGACAGTCGTTGCTGCATCTCCCTGGAGTCGCGCGCCAGACTTGCCAAGAGCGGATGGGCGACGGCGAGGGCTGACGTGTCCTCGCGGCGGCGGCCGCTGGTCTGGCGCCCAAGGAGGGCGGCCCACATCGCCGGGCTCGGGTGAGCGATCCACAGGTGTACGTCGCGATGCACCGAGAGCGCGTCCAGGACGGCCAGCTGCTCGGAGGTCAGTCGGGTGGGGCCGAACAGAGAGAACCGTTCCGGCAACGCGGTCAGGTCCGGCTCTTCGCGCAGCCGCTCGCAGGCAGCATCGAGCCGCTCGGCGGGACTTGCGGTAGCAAGGCGGTAGCGAAGCTGGCGCCAGAGCTGCGCCTGCCAAGCCAGGTCGGCAGCCAACACGCCGCCGGCACCGTCGGTGTCACGGCCCGCGGCCCAGTCGACGAAGAGCTGCGGCCGTTCCGCGCCGTACACCCGCCACAGATCACTGATATGGGCCGCCGTCGCGTACCGCCTGGTGATGCGATGCTCGCCAGTGAGGTGCGCTTTGAGTACGGCGCACCAGGGCTCGTCAAGGCTTGCGTCTATGACGTCGAGCAGCGTCCAGAGTTGGCGCTGGACGGCCCACGGATCGTCGTCCGCATCGATTCCGCTCGCCGCTGCGATGGCCTCGTCCACGACGCGGGTCGGACTCGGGAACTGGATGTTCGCCGCCACGCCGTCCTTCTCGTCGGCGCCCAGGACTGTGGACAGGCGCTGAGTGAGCCACCGCTCGATCCCTTTGGCCGGGACGGCGATGACTTCGGGAGTGAAGGGGTCGGGCAGGGGAGTAGTCAGGATTTCCGCGAGGGCATCGACGAGGTCCGCGGAGCGTTCCGCTCGGTGGAGTGTCAGCACGTGTTCATTCAGCCCTTTCAGCCAGGAACGGTGTGCATGCGTTACAGGCCCCGGATGTCTGGCTCCATTGTCGAGACACGTCAGGGATGCGATGCGCGATTGCCCCAGGGCTCACGGCTGGTCTTTGGCCCACCACAGAAACTGCGAGGCGTGCTGCAGGCTCGGGAAGTCGCTGCCGACCATCTGAAGCAGCAGGTCGTTGCTCCACACCACGAGGCGACCGGGTGTCATCGAGGTGGCTTCGGGTCGGGGCAGGAGCACAGATCCTGTGGTGCTGCGTCCTGCAGTCCGTCGGCTGTGAAGATCCCCTGGTATCGCCGCCAGTACGCTGTGACCTGCGAATCTACCTCCGGTCGCCGCAGTAGGAACTGGTCCCGCAGCACCTTGACGCGGGTGATCCGATCCGGCGTAGTAGCGGAGATCGAAAGGAATCGGCGGCGTGCGACCTCGTAGCCGCAATCGGGGCAAAGAGCCAACGCCATCTACCTCATCCATCGCTGCTGTGCGGACGGGACGGACGGGAATCGTACGGCTAAGACAGAGCCGGAGCATCGCTTCGCGGTGAGTGGGTAGCGGCGTCAGGGTCGTGCGCTAGCATCACGTGCATGCGCACCACAATCCGCTTGGATGACGATGTTTTGCTGGCGGTCCAAGAACGGGCTCGTCGGGAGAAGCGCACGGCCGGGGAAGTGCTGTCGGACCTCGCTCGTCAGGCTTTGACCGGCCAGTATCGCCAGCCCCGAGACAGCGGGACGGAGCATCACGGGTTCCGTCCCCTGCCGCGTCGGGGTGTTGCCATCTCCAACTCGTTGATCGACAGGCTTCGGGAGGACGAACCCGGGTGAGGCGGGCGCTGCTCGATGTCAACGTGCTCTTGGCGGTCCTCGACAGCGATCACGTCGATCATGATCGGGCCGTCGATTGGCTCGACGACGAAATCGCGGCCGGCTGGGCGTCTTGTGCGATCACCGAGAATGGGTTCGTACGGATCCTGAGCCAGCCCCGCTACCCGAGCCCCGTCGCTCCTGCCGAGGCGATCGAGCTGCTTAGCGGAGCGCGCGACAGCGGTCACCACGCGTTCTGGCCGTGCGATGTCAGCGTGCTCGACACGCGGATCGTGGACCACTCTCGCCTGCACGGCCCTCGTCAGGTCACCGACGCCTACCTCCTCGCGCTGGCCACTGCGCACGACGGGCGTTTCGTCACCTTCGACCGCACTGTGTCCCTCGCGTCGGTGCACGGCGCCACGCAGGAGCACTTGACCGTCCTGTAGCGGTGAGCTTCGACGGGCTGCAGGGTTTGCGGCAGGCGTTGTACGGCGACGGCGCAGCAGCGCTGGCTGCCGTACAGGCCGCGGGCTGGGGCGGGCCGCTGCAGCTGATCGGCGATGTGCTGCTGCTCGCCCTGGCCGAGGACGCTGTTGGCGCACAGGAGTCCGCCGCGCGCTGTGCGGACGCATTGCGGGCGCGGGACTGGGAGGGCGATGCCGAGTTGGCCGCCGAGCTGGAGGCGGCGTCAGGGCACCGCGCAGCCGAGCCGCTGATTGAGATAGCCGTGGATCTGCAGCAGCTTGCGCGTCTGCTCGACTCCGGCCCGGACAGCCTCGGTGGCAGGATCGAGCGGGTCAGCGGCGAGGTGTGGCCCGAGTTCGCGCTGAAGGAGGCATGGCCGGGCAATCCCGAAGCGCTGGAGGATGAGGACCGGTGGCTGTACGTCAGGCCCACCAGGTCGCGTCCGACGTACCAGGACATGGTCGACTTCATCGCGAGGCGCCAACGGCCCGAACCCGAGGAACGCAGCCGAGGTCGGGCGCGCGCCTGGCTCGGCAACGCCGGCTATCGGCCGGCCGTACGTCGACGCAGTCCGCCGAGTCGCATCGAGTACCGGCTCGATCTGTCCGCCGTCGTCAGCAAGTACATCGGCGAGACGGAGAAGAATTTGCGGCGGCTGTTCGACGCAGCGGAGGAAGGGGGAGCCGTGCTGCTTTTCGACGAGGCGGATGACTTGTTCGGCAAGCATCGCGAACTGCTCGAGCGGATCGCCGCCGACCACGGCCTGGCCATCCACACGACTGCCGAGGATGAGTGCTAGGCGTCTTACGGCGGAGTGAGCGCCACATCGATCTGGCAGTACGCGGCCAGCCGCAGCCCCCGTCCGAACGCCACCCACAGACTGTTGAGCTCCTCCGCAGACGGCCAGTGCAGACGAATCTCCAGTCGGTCGACGGCGCCCGCCAATGAGTCCAGGCTCAGGACGGGTGTGGACCGGATGACCTGGATGACCCGGTCCAGCCGCCGCTGCACTTCGAGATGGTCCGTGCTGGAGTAGTGCAGGACGTAACTCAGTCGTAGCGCCAGTGGCGCTGCGTTCTGGTCAGTCGGAGTAGTCGAAGCGTTCCGTACGAGGCCCTGCTCGTCGATGGCGTACAGGCAGACCTGCAGGCGGTCCTGGGTCAGGATCGCCGCTGCCTCGAGCGAGGCGGCCTCGATCCAGGTGAGCTCCAGTTCAGCCGTCTGCGCGAGCAGGTGATCGACGAGCGCCTGCGTGACCTCAGCGATCACGGATGCTCCTCTCGGGTCTGCATCTCGACTACGGCGGACAGCAGGGTGAGCCTCCCCATAGTGGGGCGGGGCGGCAGCCGGCCTATGCACCCCCGCCGTCGACGGTCGGTCCGGACGGCTCGACACCGAACTCCATGCCGGCGTCGAGCAGGCACTCGAACAGGTACTGCCCCGAGGACCGCTCGCAGTGCAGGAGGTACGAGGGTTCGCCGGTCCCAGCCCCGGCGTCGTCGCGGACGACGTCGGTGGTCAACTTCGCAACGGAGGTCCGGAACGCCGCGCCCTCCGGGGTCACTGCGTCGGACAGGTCGACGGCGCAGACCTTCGACAGCGCACGGGAGGCGTCGCGTCCGGTCAGCCGCATCAGGGCACGCCCGTGGGTCACATCGATCGCTGTCACGAAGTCCCCGGCGGCCAGGCCACGCACCTGCTCGGCGATCTGATGAGCCGCACCCACCCCGCCGACGAGCAGCCATTCCCCCGGTCCGCTGCCCACTACCAGGATCCCGTCCCGGCGGTGGCTGCTGCGGAAGCGAACGCCGAGCGCATGCGCGAGTGCGCCGTCGGGGTCCGCCCGCACCGACACCTTGGCAAGCGGGCTGGCGTCGGACAGGCGGAGGGCAGCCGAGCTACGGCGGGTGCTGACCTCCCACCCGTCGACCACTGATCGCGGGCCGGGGACCGTGATGGCGCTGCGCGCCACCGGCGTCCAGGTCTCAGGCACGCAGACGCACCCCTTCCGGGTCCACAAACGCCAGGTCCTCCCGGACGGTGGCTGTGATGTCGCTACCGCTGGGGAGTCGGATGGTCACCACGGTGCCTGGTGCGGCCACGGCCGGGTCGACCTGCGCGAGACAGATCCCGTGGCCCAGCGTCGGCGACATCCGGCTGGAGGTGATCCGGCCGAGGATGCCCCCGTCCGCCGTGATGATCTGGCTGGCCTCCGGCGGGACAGCGCTCGGATCCTCAGGTTGCAGCGCAACCAGGCGCGGCGCGGTGGCCAATGCGTCTCTCTCGTGCCACGCCAGCTCCGGCTTCCCGGCGAAGTCGTCCTTGTCCAGCTTCACCATGCCGCCGAGCCCCGCGCTGTGGGCGCGGGTGAGGCCGTCGGTGTCCTGCGCCACGATCAGGTGCCCCTTCTCCAGCCGCAGGATCCGCTGGGCCTCCACCCCGAACGCTTGGATTCCGAGGTCGTCGCCCGCCTCGAGCAATGCCTCCCAGACATGCAGGCCGTATGACGCCGGGACGTGCATCTCGTAGGACAGCTCGCCGGTGAAGCCGATCCGCCACATCACGCAGTCGTCGACGCCGGCGATCCGGCCCTGCCGCACCTTCATGTAGCCGAACGCCTCGGTCGACAGGTCCACGCCCTCGACCACCCGCTGCATCAGCTGGCGGGACTTCGGCCCGGCGACATTGATGCTGGCGTAGGCCGTGGTGACCGGGGTGACGTGCACCTGCCAGTCGGTGTGGGCGGTCTGCAGCCAGTTCTCCAGCCACTCCCACACCGTGGCCGCTCCGGAGGACGTCGTGGACATGAGGTACCGGTGCTCGTCGAGCCGGCCGGTCACACCGTCGTCCATGACGACACCGTCCTCGGCACACATCACCCCGTACCGCACGGAGCCGACGGCGAGCTTGGACCACTTGTTGACGTACACCAGGTTCAGCAGCTTGGGTACGTCGGGGCCGCTGAGTGCCAGCTTGCCCAACGGGGTGACGTCGATGATGCCGACGTTCTCCCGGACATTGCGCGCCTCTTCCGCCGCAGCGCCGTAGTGGTCGGGCCGGATCCACTGACCGGCGAGCAGCGGGACGGCGCCGTGCTCTTCGTGCCAGCTCTGCATCGGCGAGACACGGGTGGGCTCGAAAACCCGCCCGGCCAGTGCCCCCAAGCTGATTGGCGCGTACGGCGGGCGCCACACCGTCGTACCCAGGTCCTCGATCCCGCGGCCGGTCGCCTCGGACAGGACGGCGATGGTGTTGATGGTCTCCAGCTTCCCCTGCGACGGTCCCATCGTCGCGGTCGTGAAGCGCTTGACCAGTTCGCTGGAGTCGTAGCCCTCCTTGGCGGCCGCCACGACGTCCTTGCTGGAGACGTCCTCGGAGAAGTCGACGAAACCGTGCGTCGAGGCCCGGAACATCGCTGGGTGCGGTTCGCCGGCCAGCTCCGGGACGCTCCCGCCGGCGCGTCCCTCCGCCCGGTCGCCGGCGAGGGCGCCGACCGCCCGACCGTGGGCGATGAGCTCCTCCGTGCTGCCGTCGCCCACCAGCCCGCCGGTTGCCAGGACCGTGGGCGGAAGGCCGTCGCCGCTCGGGACGAACCGCGCGGCGGTCGGATTCCAGACCGGCCGGTCACCGGCCATGTTGATGAGCGACGTGGGTGCGGTCCAGCCGGTGGCTGTCACCAGCAGGTCGGCCGGCAGGACGGTCCCGTCCTCGAGCTCGACGGCCTGCAGGCGTCCCCGCCCCGTCGCCCGGCGAATCGTCTCCCCGGCGCGGCCGTCCAGCACGCGGACGACGTCCACACCCACCCGGGTGAGATCCGCGGCGGCGGCGTCGCCGTCGGCGTTGGCCGTGAGCACCACCGCGCGCTCGCCCGGCTTGACGGCGTACAGGTTGATCAGCCGGCGTACGGCGGTGGACAGCATCACGCCGGGGAGGTCGTTGCCGGCGAATACGTACGGCCGCTCGATGAGGCCGGGCGCCGCGACGAGGACGCCGGCCCGGACCTTGACCAGTCGCTCGATCGCGCCGCCGACGTCGCGCTGCATCACGGCGACCCAGTTGTCGTCGTACCGTCCGGTCACCACCGAGTCGGTCATCACCTCGATGGACGGCCGGGCGGCCACCTGGGCACGCAATTCGGACAGCATCGAGAGGCTCGCCTCGCCGCTGTAGCGCAGGTGCCCGCCGAGCTCGTACTCCTCCTCGACGAGCAGGACGCTGCAACCCGCGTCCGCGGCTGCCACGGCGGCCGCGAGTCCGGCCGGCCCGGCTCCGGCGACCACGACGTCCACGTGTACGTAGCGCTTGTCGTAGTAGCCGTGCACATTCTGCCTGGACGTCACGCCACCGGAGGCGAACCGGGAGAGGACCTGCTGGTACGCCGGCCACAGCCGCTGCGGCTTGATGAAGGTCTTGTAGTAGAAGCCCGCGGTCAGGAACCGTCCGACGAGCCCGTTGGCAGCCTTGACGTCGAACCGCAGGGAAGGCCACACGTTCTGCGGCCGGACGTCCATGCCTGCCGCCAGCCGGCGGTGAGCGGCGCGCACGTTGGGTTCGGCGTCGACCTGCACGGTGCAGCCCGGGTCGACGAAGGTCGCGCTGAGCACGCCACGCGGCCGGGAGTACTTGAAGCTGCGGGAGAAGACGTCGACGCCGCCGGCGAGCAGCGCGGAGACGATGGTGTCGCCCTGCAGCCCCTCGTAGTCCCGGCCGTCCCACCGGAACGTCAGCGGGCGGCTGCGGTCGACGAGTTCGCCGGTCTGGGCCGGCAGGCGTCGGGACGCAGTGCCGATCACGCCTGTCCTCCCGCGTCCGGGCTGCCGGCGTCTCCGCGGGCCGACAGCGCCTCGGCCGGCCCGGGACCGGTGCTGCCGACGGGTCGAGCCGAGCGGATCTCGTTGGTAACGGTGTGGCGCTCCACGCTGATGAACCGGCGGCATCCCATCGTGTGGAACCACGTCTCCGTGGTCCAGCCGGCCGGGTTGGACCGCTCGTAGAGGTAGACCCGCCACTGCTCCGGGGTCGCGGTCGACGGGTCCGGCCGGGGCGCCGCCTCGCCGACATGCCGGAACTCCGCGGAGTTCCGAGCACTGCAATGGGGACAGGGGATGCGGATCACCGGGCGGCTCTCCTCGGTCGGAGCGGATGGGCTACGGGGTCGGCGGGGTGCGGGCGGGGAATCAATGACCGACGGCCGCCGCGCCCTTCTCACCCACGAGCCGTCCCTCGGCGAAGCGGGCCAGGTCGAAGGAGCTGATGATCTCCGGTGTCTTGCCGGTGGCGACGAGCTCGGCCATCGCCTCGCCCGCGACCGGTCCGGCCTTGTATCCGTAGGTGCCCCAGCCGACGTCCAGGAGAAAGCCGTCGACCGGCGTGACGCCCATGATCGGGGAGTAGTCCGGCGTCATGTCGCACAGCCCGGCCCACTGGCGCAGCACCCGCAGCTTGGCGATCGAGGGCATCAGCTCGAGCACGTGCCCGGCCAGCTCTTCGGTGAACTCCAGTGAACCCCGCATGGAGTACGACGGGTAGGGGTCGACGCTCGCCCCGAACACCAGCTCGCCACGGTCGGTCTGGCTGACGTACACGTGCAGGCTTCCCGACACGACGACCGCGTGGAGGAACATCTTGACCGGCTCGGTGACAGCAGCCTGCAACGGGTGGGTGATGAGGGGCAGCCGTACGCCGGCCAGGTCGCACACCGTGCTCGCCCACCCCGCGGTGCAGTTCACGACGACGGGCGCGGAGATGTCGCCGCGGTTGGTCGAGACCCCGGTGACCCGGTCGGCTTCGACGTGGATCGCGGTCACCTCGGTGTACTGATGGATGTGCACGCCCATGTGCTCGGCGGCCCGTGCGTAGCCCCAGTTCACCGCGTCGTGCCGGATCGTGCCGCCCGGTGGATGGTAGAGCGCGCCGAGCACCGGGTAGCGAGCCTCGGGGGAGACGTCGAGGTAGGGGACCAGCTTTGAGATGTGGTCGGGGCCGATCACCTCGGAGTCGATGCCCTGCAGCTTGTTGACCTCGGCCCGCCAGCGCATCGTCCGCAACGACGAGTCGTTGTGCGCCAAGGTCAGGTGGCCGCGCTGGGAGAACATGACGTTGTAATTCAGGTCTACGGCCAGATTCTCATACAGCTTGACCGACCGGTCGTAGAAGCGCACGCCCTCCGGCGTCAGGTAATTGGACCGCACGATGGCAGTGTTGCGACCCGAGCCGCCGCCGCCGATATAGGCCTTGTCCAGCACGGCCACATTGGTCATTCCGTGGTTGGCGGCCAGGTAGTAGGCGGTGGCCAACCCGTGTACGCCGGCGCCGATGATGACCGCGTCATAGCTGCTCTTCAGGTCGGGCTGGGTGAAGCTGCGAGGCCAGTCCTTCCCCAGGGCACCACGCCGGACCAGATCGAAGGCGGAGTAGCGAGCCGGACCGCGACGGGCGGAACGCAGAGACCGGACACGTCGGCCGACAACGGACAACGGAGAATCGTTCACCGAGCGTGCCCCCCGGGGCGGTGGGTGGAAGTCATCGCCAACCTAACCCTGGGGCGAAACACTGTCCACCCTGAGGAAACTACCTTCACCCCTGCGCACCGCCGAACGCCTTGATGGACAGGAACTGAGTGGGCAGCGACACCAGCCGACGCGGGCCATGAGATACCTCGCCGTCGAACTGCAGGGTGTCCCCGGCTTCCATGCCGTATTCCGACCCGCCCACGCCGTAGACCATCTCACCGGACAAGACGTAGATCAGCTCGGTGCCCGCGTGCTGGTACAGCGGGAACACCTCCGTCCGCGCGTGCAGTGTCACCAGCACCGGCTCCATCCGCTTGTTCGGACCCCGCATGCTTCCCAGCAGCTGATAGCGATGTGCCTTGCGGCTGCTGCGGGAGCTGAGGTCCATGCCCTGCCCGGCCTTGACGAACAAGACGTCGCGCTCCTCGTCGAGGCCGCGGAAGAACGCAGTGACCGGCACCTGCAGCGCCCCGGACAACCGCACAAGCGTCGCCAGGCTCGGGGAGACCTGCCCGTTCTCCAGCTTGCTCAGCATGCCCTTGGACAGCCCGCTGGC